>NZ_BMOE01000013.1 GCF_014646915.1 Deinococcus aquiradiocola
GCAAGCTCTCTCGTTCGACTTGCATGTCTTAAGCACGCCGCCAGCGTTCACCCTGAGCCAGGATCAAACTCTCCATAAAATGGTTCAACACAGTCGGAAGACCGGTATTGATAGGTTTGTCCATGCCTTGCATGGTGTTGAACTCCGAAGAGTTCGTGGTCCCGGTGGGACCATGGTCCGTGAGGACCAGTGTTCGACCCGGTGGCTAAGACCGGATCTGTTCAGCAATCTGGAGATCACTCGGGGGAGTGACCCGCTGCTCACCCCTGTCGGAGTGTCCTGTCATCGTCATTCACCAGTTGTCATGCGTCTCGCGCTTTCGCGCCTGCCCGCTCTCACGGGCGAAGAGAACTATATGCTCCGCTCCCCGATCTGTCAACACCCCACGCGGCCACCCCTGAAGGAAGAGCGGAAACCCGCTCCAGGCGGGCGTTCAGCGCCACTGCTCCGGCAGACCGTACACGTGCCACCTCGCGTCCACCCTGTCCATGACCGACTTGTCCATCACGATCTTGGGCGGCCAGGGACGCACGAAACCCTCCTCGGGCAGTTTGCGCGCACCGTCCCAGGCGAGCAGGCGGTGCTCGCCGTGCGGCAGCACCCACACGTCACGCTCGGCGTCGATGTTGTTCAGGATGGTCCACCACGCGTCCTGATCGTCGGTCACGTCGGTCTGCTCGTCGCAGATGAGCAGGTGACGCACGCCCGCCGCCGCCGGGTGCGCCGCGAAGGCCGCCGCGAGCTCCTGCGCCTGACCGGGCCGCGTCTTGTCGAGCGCCACGTACCAGTACCCGTCCGCGCTCTGCCGCTGCGCGACCACGCCCTCGAAGGTCGGGAGGTCCGTGCTGGCGCGCGGCACGAACGGCACCTCTCCCCCACCCTCGCCCTCGTTCTGCCCCTGGCGGGACCCGGTGCCCGACCCGAGTTCCTCGGCGAGCTTGCCGGTCGCGTCGATGATGAGCTTGCCGCCGTAACTCCAGCCGCGACTGCTGTGATCGAGGGCGTCCATCGGCCCGCGCGTGCTGAGCGTGTCGCGGCCCGGCACGGCGCGGCGGGCCACCTCGCGCCACACCTCCCCGAAGTTGTTGACGGGCACCCCGTCGTCCAGCACCACGATCACCTTCGCGAACATCATCTGCCCCAGACCGAACAGGCCGTTCGCGGTCTTGTAGCCCTCACCGGGAAAGCGCTTCTTGATGCTGGCGAACACGAGGTTGTGCGCCACCCCGGCAGGCGGCATGTGGTAATCCGAGAGTTCCGGCAGGATGAGCTGCGCGGCAGGCAGGAACAGCCGCTCGGACGCCTCGATGAGGTACGCGTCCTCCATCGGCGGGCGGCCCACGATGGTCGCCGGATAGATGGGGTGACGGCGCATGGTGACGGCCGTGACGTGAAAGCGCGGGTACAGTTCCGGCAGGGTGTAGAAGCCGGTGTGGTCCCCGAACGGCCCCTCGGTCTTCCAGTCCTCCTGCGGGTCCACGTAGCCTTCCAGAATGAACTCCGCGTTGGCGGGCACGTCGAGGTCCACCGTCACGCCCTTCACGAGCGGGTACCGCTGCCCGCGCAGGAAGCCCGCGAGCGCGAACTCGTCCAGGCCGGGAATCGGCGGGAGCGGCGCGGTCGCCGCGTAGATGAGGGCCGGGTCGCCGCCGAGCGCCACCGCCACCTCCAGCCGCTTCCCGAGCTTGCGGGCCTTTTCGAGGTGGCGGGCGCCGGTCTTGTGACGCTGCCAGTGCATGCCGGTCTCGCGGGGACCCATGACCTGCATGCGGTACATACCCATGTTGCGCTCGCCGGTCTCGGGGTCCCTGGTGATGACGAGCGGCAGCGTGACGAAGGGGCCACCGTCGAGCGGCCAGCACTTCAGGACCGGCAGCTTGTTCAGGTCCACCTGATCGCCGCGCCACACGACTTCCTGCGACGCGGCCTTGCGGACCCGGCGCGGCGGGAGATTCATGGCGTCACGCAGTTTCGGGAGTTGCGACAGCATGCCGCCCACGCCCTTCGCGCCGCTCAGGTCGATCAGGTCACGGACCCGTACAGCCAGCGCGTCGAGGTCCGGGAGGCCCAGCGAGAGCGCCACGCGGTCCGCCGTGCCGAGCATGCCGATGACGAGCGGGAAGGGACTGCCGATCACGTTCTCGAACAGCACGGCCGGACCGCCCTTCTTGACGAGGCGGTCGGCGATCTCGGTGATCTCCAGGTCGCGGCTGACCGGGGTGGACACGCGCAGCAGTTCGCCGCGCTCGTCCAGCAGCCGGAGAAACGATTGCAGGTCGGGGAAGGACATGGCCCGAGTGTAGAGAGTCCCGGCGGGCCGGATGGTACGAAAACGCCAGGGGCGGGACATTGCTCCCGGCGGCGCGCACAGGCGAAAACGGCGAGTTATATACACATCATACTCAGGTGAGTACACTTAGGGCACCATGACCGACGCCGCCCCAGACCGCCGGACAGCCGCCCCCACCCCCGACCGCGCCGCCCTGCCCCTCACACTCGCCATCGCCGTCCTCGCATGGCTGCTCACTCGGAACACCAGCCTCACGCCCGGCCTGAACATCCCGCTCCTGACCCTCACGCTCACCGTCACGCTCAGCGTGATCGCCCGGAAACGCGGCACGCCCCCCAACCGCGCCGCCCTCACCGTCCTGACGCTCGGCCTGCTGTGCGCCGCCGGACTCGCCACGCGCGACGGCACCCTCGCCACCCGCCTGAACGCCCTCGGGCTCCTCACGGCCCTCACCTTCGGCCTGAGCTTCCTGCGCTTCCCCGGCCTGCACCGCCTCACGCTCGGCGAAACGCTCGGCACCCTCCTGAACGGCTTCGGGCACACCGCGACCGGCCTGCTGCGCATCGCCGTGCGCTCCCCCTGGCGACACCTGTGGCCCCGCCCCCGACCGCACACCGGACGCAGCCGCCGCATCCTGACCGGCGTCCTCCTGACCGTCCCCGTCTTGGCCGTGTTCGGCACGCTGCTCGGACAGGCAGACCCGCGCTTTGCGGCCCTCTTCACGCACCTGCCCGAGTGGGACATGGACCTCGGACCGCTCAGCGGCTCGCTCCTGACCATCCTGCTGTGGAGTTTCGCGGCGGGCGGCGCCGTCCACGCCGCCCTGCACGCCACCCCTCCAGGCCGCACCCCGCCCGGTCATGCCGCCCCCAACCGGACCGGACTGGGCCTCACCGAGCTCGGCGTGCCGCTCGTCAGCCTCAGCGTGCTCTTCTGCGCGTACCTGCTCGTCGAGACGCTCGCCGCGCCCGCCACCGGCATCGTCTACAGCCGGTACGTCCGGCAGGGCTTCGGGGAACTGAGCGCCGTGGCCGTCCTCACGCTCGCCGTGCTGCTCGCCTCGCACGCCCTGCTGCGCCGCGACCTGCGCCTCACCCTCCCCTACCGCCTCATGAGCGCCGCCGTACTCCTCCCGCTCGCCCTGCTCATCCTGAGCGCCTACACCCGCCTCAGCCTGTACGTCACCGCCTACGGCCTCAGCGAAACGCGCGTCCTCGGCGCCGTGTTCCTGGCGTGGGTGACGCTCGCCCTCGCCACGTACGCCGCGCTCGGCTGGCGCGGCAGGCTGGAACGCTTCGCGTACTTCTCGCTCATCTCCGGCCTGAGCCTCACCGTCACCCTCGACGCCGTGAACCCCGGCCACCTCATCGCGAACGTCAACCTGAACCGCGACCTGAACCACGTCACCAACACCCTGCGCCGCACCCCGCAACGCACGCACCTCGGCGACCTGCTCGCGCTCGGCGCGGACAGCGTTCCCGTCATCGTCGCGCACCTCGACGAACTCCCCGACCTCGGCGAGACGCACGCCGAACGCCTCGCCACCCTGCGCGCCGTCGCCAACGACCTGATCTTCCCCCAGGACGACTGGCGCACCTGGAACCTCGGCCGCGCCCGCGCACGCGCCATCCTGCCCTGACCCGCCCCGCCACCCCCGGACATGAACGTCACGTCTAGCCTTCCCGCACGCCCCGCACCCGCAGCGGAGTACCATACCGTCATGTTCGGCAGCGCGTTCTTCTTTTATTGGTCCAGGAATTCCCGGGCCTGACGTTTGCTGCAGCTGCACAGCCGCACCTCACCGCCCGGAACGCCACCGGGCGGTGTTTTTTTGCCTCACTGGCGCACAGGAGCACCCACCATGACCGCCACCCTCACCCCCACCACCGAGAACCTCAACGTCACCGGATTCCAGCCGCTCGCCACGCCCCGCAGCATGAAAGCCGAACTGCCCAACACGCCCGAAGCGCAACAGACGGTGCAGGCATCCCGGCAGGCCATCAAGAACATCCTCGACGGCACCGACCCCCGCCTCCTCATCATCATCGGGCCGTGCAGCATCCACGACGAAGCGCAGGCCCTCGAATACGCCGGACGCCTGCTGGAACTGCGCCGCAGGTACGCCGACCGCCTCGAGATCATCATGCGCGTCTACCCCGACAAGCCCCGCACCACCGTCGGCTGGAGAGGCTACCTCAACGACCCGCACATGGACGGCCAGAACGACTTCAACCTCGGCCTGCACAAGACCCGCGAACTGATGCTCAAGATCAACAGTCTGGGTCTGCCGCTCGCCACGGAACTCCTCGACCCCTTCGTGCCCCAGTACATCGACGATCAGCTCGCCTGGGGCGCCATCGGCGCACGCACCACCGAATCCCAGACGCACCGCGCCATGGTGAGCGGCGTGTCCGCCCCCGTCGGCTTCAAGAACGGCACCGGCGGCAGCGTGAAACTCGCGGTAGACGCCATCCTCAGCGCCCGCAAACCCCACACCTTCCTCGGCATCACCGACGACGGCCAGGCCGCCGTGGTCAGCACGCGCGGCAACGCCTACGGCCACATCATCCTGCGCGGCGGCACCGCCGGACCCAACTACGGCTACGAGCACGTGGAGAAAGCCAGCGAGATGCTCACCGCGTCCGGCGTCACGCCCGCCCTGATCGTGGACTGCAGCCACCACAACAGCGGCTACGTGCACGACAAACAGCTCGACGCGTGGCACGACGTGATCTTCCAGCGCGTCGGCGGCGACACCCGCCTGAAAGGCCTGATGGTCGAAAGCAACCTGAACGCCGGCAAGCAGAGCATCCCCGCCGACCTGTCGGAACTGCAGTACGGCGTGTCCGTCACGGACGCCTGCGTAGGCTGGGACACCACCGCCGACATGCTCGCCTGGGCCTACGAACGCCTCGCCTGAACGACGAGAACGGAGCGGCCCGCCAGGATGCACTGGCGGGCCGCTTCCTCTGCCGGGTCTACACCTACATGCCCAGTGCGCCGCGCTGGGCGGGGTCCACCAGTTCCAGATACTCGGGGTGCTGCCCGATGAAGGCGGCAACGAAGGGGCACATGGGGATGACCTTCCTGCCCTGCGCCTGCACGTCGTCCAGTGCCGCCTTCACGAGGCGCGAGCCGATGCCCTGCCCTTCGAGTGCTTCGGGCACCTCGGTGTGCGTGAACATGACGGCCGGTCCGGCCGGGCGGTACTCGGCGAAGGCGAGGCCCTGCGGCGTCTGCAGCTCGTACCGGCCCGCTTCCCTGTTGTCGTGCACTTCGTTCTGGGTCATGCTTCAGCGTAATGCGGGCGGGGCGCGGCGGCCCTTCACGGGGCCTTGATGGGCGGCGCAAGGGTGCGGGTGCCGGAGGGATTTTGACAGGTGGCGGGCGGCGCGTGCTAACATTCTCGCCGCTGGCCGCAGTGCGAGCGTGAGGCGCTGTAGCCAAGTGGTAAGGCAGAGGTCTGCAAAACCTCCACCACCGGTTCGAGTCCGGTCAGCGCCTCCAGACGAACGAGCGTGCGAATGGGTGATCCCCGTTCGCACGCTCTGCTTTGGCCGCCCGCCGGGGCGAGCATTCCATTCAGTCCCCCGGCCCTGGGCGGTTCAGTCGAGGGTGGGGACGCTGCCGTTCTCCTTCAGCCAGTCGAGCAGCGCGCGGAGGCTGGCGGTGGCGACCCCGATGCTGGTGTCCGCCTGCCCGTAGTACATGCGGAGCGTGTCGCCGTCGGGGAGCAGGGTGGTGCCGCACGGGAACACGACGTTGTCGACGTCGCCCACCCGTTCGGAGAGGTCGCGCGGCCCGAACACCCACGGGTCGCTGCGCAGCAGGCAGCGGTCCGGGTGGTGCAGGTCGAGGAGCGCGAGGCCGTTGCGGTACAGGACGCCGCTCCCGGTCGTCTTGACGCCGTGGTAGATGAGGAGCCAGCCCTCGGGCGTGCGGATGGGCGGGGCAGACAGGCCGACCTTGCGGGCGTCCCACCACGGGCCACGCCGCGCGGTGAGGACGGCGCGGCTGTTGCCGAAGTGCCGCAGGTTCTCGCTGAAGCTCAGGTGGATGTTGGCGGTGTTGCTGGTGACGGGGCGGTGCAGGGCCGCCCAGCCTTCCTCGAAGCGTACGGGGAAGATGGCGGCGTCCTTGTCTTCGGGCGGGAAGATCAGGCCGCGCCGGTCGAAGGTCACGAAGTCGCTCGTCATGGCGAGCGCCACGCCCGGCCCTTCCGGGCTGTACGCGGTGTACAGCACGGCGTACGCGTCCTCCTCGGGGAGGTACGTGATGCGGGGGTCCTCGATGCCCCAGCTTTCCTCCGGGTGGTCCGGGTGCGGCACGAGGGTCGGTTCGGCGTCGATCTTCCAGGCGGTGAGGCCGTCGCGGCTGCGGGCGGCCGTGAGGTGCGACAGGCCCCGGAAGTCCTCCACGCGGCACAGCAGCAGCGTGGTGCCGTCCTGCAGGAGGGTGGCGCCCGCGTTGAAGACCGTGTTGGCCTGGTACGGCCAGCGGTCCGCGCTGAGGACCGGGTTGCGGTCGTGTCTGTGGAACAGGACCGGGTCTCGGTGGCGGCCTGGGAGGAAGGTCATGCGGTCAGCGTACGCGCCGGGTGTGAAGGGCGTACGCGCCGAACCTTCATACTGCACGCGCGGCAGGCCGGGGCGGGCGAGGCGGTCACGGGCGCGTTCCGGCCGTGCGGGCGGCGAGCATGCCCCGGTACACCTGCAGGTAGCCGTCCACCATGTGCTGCACGGTGAAGAGGCGCTCCACGCGCGCCCGGACGGCGCGGCGGTCGAGGGTCGCGGCGGTCCGGACGGCCTGCACGGCGGCCGCCTCGTCGCCGGGCGGGACGATCACGCCGCCGTCCGTGCCGACCACTTCCGGCACGCTCCCGCGCCGGTACGCGATGACGGGCGTGCCGCACGCCATCGCCTCCACCATGCTCAGCCCGAACGGCTCGTCGAAGTGGATGGGGTGCAGCAGTGCGAGCGCGCCGCTCAGCACGCGGTCACGTTCCTGTGGGCCGACCGAGCCGAGGTACTGCACGTCCGGGCCGGAGGCGGGATTCAGGTGCGGCTGCACCTCCCGCTCGAAGTACGCGCGGTCCTGCACGATGCCCGCCAGCTTGAGGGGCAGGCCCGCCGCGCGCGCGATCCGGATGGCGTCCGCGGCGCCCTTGTCGGGGTGCATCCGCCCGAAGAACACGAGGTACGCGCCCGGCTCGGCCCGGAACGTGAACTCCGTCAGGTCCAGCCCGTGGTACACGGTGGCGGCGTACGTGAGGTCCGGCGCGCGGTCCGCGTCGCTGATGGACACGTACGCGGTGCGGCCGTCGTAGCGGCGGTACACGGGCAGGATGCCGGGGCCGGAGAAGCCGTGCACGGTGGTGACGGTGGGCGTCGCGACGAGGCCCGCGTACCCGAGCGGCAGGAAGTCCGCGTGGTTGTGGATCACGTCGAACTGCGCGGCGCGGTCGAAGAGGTTCCCGAGGTGCAGGGCCTCCATCACCTTCACGTCCATGCCGGGCGTCTCCTCGTACCCGCTGGGCACCACGGCGGACAGCGTGGCGGCCGTGAGCGAGTCGGCCGTCGCGAAGAGCGTCACGTCCACGCCCGCCCGCACGAGGCCCTCGGTGAGGAGCGACACGACGCGCTCCCACGGCCCGTAATGCCGGGGCGGGACGCGCCACGCGACGGGCGCGAGCATCGCCACGCGCAGCGGACGCCCCCCCTGCCCCGCTCCCTGCCGCGCGGGGGTCAGGGTGCCCGCGTCAGTCATCGGCGCTCAGGGGGGTGGGGCCGCCCCGTTCGCCCTGCGCGGCGGCCACCTGCAGGTCCAGCACCGCGTCCCACAGCAGCACGGTGGATTCCGCGCCCTGGTTGATGCTCGGCCCGTGCCGGTGCAGGCCGTCCCGGCACCCGGCGGTGACGGCGTCCAGCATCGGCTGCCCGAGCAGGTTGTCGCCCGTCAGCCAGTCGAGGGCGCGTGCCGCGCGCTGCAGCCACGCCTCTCCCGCCCCGGCCGCGTATGCCGCCGCGTACGCCGCGACGGACACGGCCGCCTCGATCGGCTGGCCGTCCCAGAGGGGCCGCGCCTCGCCGCGGAAGTACACGCGTTCGCACCCGACCGGCCAGAACGTCCACCCGTCCGGCCCGCCCAGCGGTCCGCGCTGCTGACCGTGCAGCCAATCCAGGGTGCTCAGCCCGAGCGTGAGGCTGCCCGTGTCGCCGCTCGCCTGCCCGAACGCGATCAGGGCGTGCGGCAGTTCGGCATTCGCGTAGCTGAGGTACCCCTCGAACCAGTTCCAGCCGGGCCGCGCGCTCGCCGCATGCAGGGACGCCAGGGTGAGCGCGTACCCGCGCGCGGCGTCCAGCAACGCCCCGTGCTCGGCGAGCAGCGCGGGTGAGCGGTGCAGGTCGCTCACGGCGAGCAGCAGGATCGCCTGCGCGCGCGGCGACTCCAAACCCAGGCCCGCCCGGCCCGAGCGGCGCAGCAGTTCGCGGGCCGCGTCCGAGACGAGCGGTTCCGGGTGCAGGGCCGCCACGACCAGGGCACGCACGGCGCGCGCCTGCGCGTTCTCGGCGCCGCGCGCCTCCAGCCAGCGACGGTCGTAACTGAGGAAATTCCGGAACACGCCGCTCCCCTCGTCGATGGCGTAATGCAGGAACGACAGGTAGCGCCGCGCGAGTGCCAGGTGGGCGGCGCTGACCGGCAGGCGGCACACGAGCTGCAGGGCGCGGGCATTGTCGTCCGTGGTGTACCCCTCGTGCGGGTTCGGGACGGCGCCCGTCGCGTGCTGGAAGAGGCCCGTGCCGTCCGTCATGGCGTGCAGGTGCGTCAGCTGCACCTGCGCGGGCCGCGCCGCACGGCGACCCATGCGGCCGTGACGGCGCGGCTGCACCTGCCCGAACACCTCCGCGTACGCCGCGCCCACGGCAGGCCAGCGCATCGCCTCCCCGAACACCTCCGCGCGCGCGCCCATCCCGGCCCGCGCGTGCGGGTCGGACAGCAGGGCGGACAGCGCCTCCCCCATCGCGCGCGGCTCCCCGAACGGCGTGAGGACGCCCCGCCCGTCCGCGAGGAGTTCCTCCGCGTACCAGTACGGCGTGCTCACGACGGCCTTGCCGTTCCCGACCGCGTACGCGAGCGTCCCGGACGTGATCTGCGCGGGATTGGGGTAGGGCGTGAGGTACACGTCGGCCGCCGTCAGGTACCGCTTCAGGTCGTCCAGCTCCACGAAACGGTTGTCCATCCGCAGGTTGTCCTGCACGCCCAGCTCGCGGGCCAGGGCCAGCAGTTCCTCACGGTACGCCTCGCCCTCGTGCCGCAGCACGTGCGGGTGCGTGGCCCCCAGGATCAGGTACAGCGCGTCCGGGTGGGCGCGCACCACGTCCGGCAGGGCACGCACGGCCGTGTCGAGGCCCTTGCCGCGCCCGATCAGCCCGAACGTGAGGATCAGGGGCCGCTCCCCCACGCCCAGTCGGGCCTTCTCGGTGGCGGGATCGCCCGTCAGGTCCGGCACGCCGTGATGAATAAGCCGCACCCGCCCGCGCGGCACGCCCTGCCGCACGAGGATATCCACCGCGCGGGCACTCATGACCACGATCCCGGCCGACAGGGCGCACAGTTCCTCCAGCACCGCCCGCTGCTCCGCGCTGGGCGTCTCCAGCACCGTGTGCAGCGTCGTCACGATGGGCGCGTCCAGGCCGCGCAGCAGCGTCAGCAGGTACGCGCCCGCCGGACCGCCGTAGATGCCGTACTCGTGCTGCACGCACACCACGTCGGGCCGCAGGGCGTTGATGCGTTCCGCGCCGCTCACGTACTCGTCCAGCGCGTCCTGCTCGATGGCGAACACCACTTCCGGCGGGTACGGGTAGGTGTGCCCGTCGTTCATGGCGACGACACTGACCCGCTCGACCGGCAGGGCGCGCGCCACGTCGGCCGTGAAGGTCGCGATGCCGCACTGGCGCGGCGCGTGGTTCCCGATCAGCAGGACGTGCCGCAGCGGCGCGGCGGGCGTGACGTGCGCGGCCGGACGGACCGGCAGCGCGGGCAGGGCGGTCGGCGCGGCGCGCCGGGACAGGGGGGATACGTCGGTCATGGGACCTCCTGCGCGTCCTGCCCCGACGTCCCCGCGCACTCGGTGGCGGGCTGTCGAGACGAGACGCGCACCGCAGCCAGCCCGGCCGGTCTGAGCGGCCGGGGCAGCGGCGGGTCGTGCTCGCGTCCGCCCGGACCGTTCGCTCGGCGGGCACCTGTCGGTGCGCGGCCCTCGTCGGCGGGAAGCGCTCACCGCCGGAACACGCGTCCGGCAGGAATGATCGGTACCTGAATGAAAAAGGGAGAGGTCAGGGATTCGGGGGGCGACGGGGTCCACCGACACCGCAGGGACCTGCACACCTCCTGGCCTCCAGCATCCCACACGCACCCACCGAAGGGGTGTGAGAAGCACGAATCCGTCCCCACACGCCCTTCACCTCACGCCACGCACGCCATTCACGGGGACGAGGACATGCGCCCGGGAACCCGGTCGTCCCGAACCGAGCTGAGCGCCTGAAGGTCAGCCGCGCGGAACGCGAAGCCGCCGCCCGACCGCGAGCGCCGGACCGGGTCAGCCCTGCACGTGCGCCCGCAGGCCCGCCAGTGCCAGCTCCTTCCCTTTCGCTTCCACCTCGATCCACGGCACGTCCCGGTACGCTTCCGGGAAGTGCGTGATCAGGTCCGTGTGCCTCCGGTCCTGCGGGCCGTCGATGCCGTTGCTCAGGTGCACCACCTGCCACTCGGGCGGCGTCCACGTGTCCCGCGCGGCCAGCACCCACTCCCGCACGCTCGGGTCGTCCTGCGACGCCAGCCGCTCACGCACCACGTGATGATGCGCGTCCAGCACCAGCGGCACGCCCGCCGCGCCGCACACCGGCAGCAGGTCCGCCGGACCGTACGCCCGCTCGTCGTTCTCCAGGCACAGACGCAGGCGCACCCCGTCCGGCAGGGTGGGAATGATCTCGGCCAGCTGCTCCGCCCGCCCCCCCTTGCCGCCGTGCAGCAGGATCATGTTCCACGGCGTGCGCGAGAACCCCAGCAGGTCCATCACGTGACCGTGCGCCGTGACGGCCAGCACGCTGCGCCGCACCACGTCCGGCCGCTCGCTGTTCAGCACGATGAACTGATCCGGATGCACGAGCACCCGGATGCCCGCCGACGTGAACGCCGCGCCCGCCTCGGCCAGCTGCGGCGCCAGCGCGTCCAGCACCTCACGGCCCGTCCCGTCGCCCTCCAGGTCCAGCATCGGGAACAGCGCCGCCGACATGCGGTACAGCCGGATGCCGTGCCGCACGCAGTACGCGGCCGCGCCCGCCAGGCGCGAGATGTTGTCGGCGTACAGGTCCAGCAGCGCGCCGCGCCGCCCGGCGTCCGGCAGGGCCCGGTACCGCGTGAGCGTGATGGTCCGGAACCGCACCTCCGGCCCGAACGTGATGCACACCAGACCCAGGTGGGGTGTCGTCATGGGGTCCAGGGTAGTGCAGGGCCGTGTCCGGGATCGTCTGAACGGCTGCCGGAAGTCTTTAACCACAATCTTGTTTGACAAGATATTGCCGCCCCACTACCTTGGTCCTCAAGATACCTGCACGGCAGGACAACCCTGAGCACGCGGCGGAGACGACATGAACCCACTCAAATCCGGCACCATCGACCTCGTCCTGCTCTCGGCCCTGCAGGACCGACCCCGCTACGGCCTGGAAATTCTGGAACACATCCGGACCCGCGCTGCAGGACAGTTCGACATGAAGGAAGGCAGCCTCTACCCGGCCCTGCACCGGCTGGTCAAGGCGGGCTGGGTGGACAGCGAATGGCAGGCGAGCACCCAGGGCGGCGCTCCACGCAAGGTCTACCACCTGACCGACAGCGGCCTGAACGCCATGAACGACAAACGGCAGGAATGGCAGGGCCTGCGAAATGCCGTGGACGCCCTGCTGACCCGCAGGCTGGCATGACCCGCCGCCGTCCCTTCGCCCGCCGCCCGCTCAGCATGAACGCCTACATCGGGCGGGCCACCGTGGGCCTGCCGAAAGCCGATCGCCTGGATGCCGCCGCCGAGCTGAGAACGCATCTGGTCGAGAGAATCGACAAGCTGCGTGCCGCCGGGCACCCCGCTGACGAGGCCGAATACCTCGCCGTGCAGGCGATGGGCGACCCCGCACCCACCAACCGGGGCCTGCTGGGGCACGCCTTCACCCACCGGGCAGGCTGGGCGGTACTTGCCGCTGTGCTGCTGGGCGGCGGGTGGGCCGGGTACGGCTACGCGCAAAGGGAATGGATGCCGCCGAAAGAGGGCGTCCTGTGGTCAGGCGACCTGACGCTGGAAGACCTGAAGGCACTGAACGCCGACGAGCACGCCCCCAGGGGGCAATTTCAGGTGGCGACACTCACTTACCCACGCGGCACGAAATCGATCTACTACGCGCTGGTCACGCCCGGGCACCTGGAGGTTCAGCAGAAGGACCTTCAGGCCGAACTTCGGGACAACCAGAGCGCGAGTGCCCTGCGTCGCCTTCCCGGCAGTTACCGGTACCAGGAGCGCTGGCTGATGACCGACACGAGAAGCAATACGGTCTGCACAGGCCACTGGGAGCTGTACAGCAATCTCAGGGTCATTCAGAGTCCCCGGCTTCCGATACAGAGTCAGAGCTGGCCGAATCTCGGCACCCCGAGCACCTGCACGGGCGTGAAACGGCAGTACCGGACACTCACCGCACTGACGCCGAAGCCCGGCTGGCACGCTGAAGGCAGGACTGTTTCCCAGGTGCCGTTCAGGCATGACGAGGAACTTCTCCCCCCCGAGCTGGGCGGCATCACGACCACTTCAGGTCCGACGGAGCTCCCGCTCAACCACTGGACCATCCTGCGGCAACTGGTGCTCAACCCCCGCACCGCCCTGAACGGACTCCCGACCCTCGCGGGTCCAGCGGCAGGCATGTACATCGCCGTCCTGCCGAGCAGCCAGCCCGGCACCGCAGACGGGTACACGGTCAGCGGCACTGTCGACGGGTACGGGAACGCCTCCACGCTCAGCTACGGGGGGAAGCCCCTGCCGCCCGCACCTCAGCTCAACGCGGCACAAACCAAGTTCGTCGAACAGTAAGCCTGCCTCATACGCCCAGGTAGCGTTGGACGTCCCGGGTGGGTGTCTCGGCGGTGAGGCCGGTTTCGACGACGCGGCCCTTCTGCATGACGTAGTAGCGGTCCGCGAAGGCCCACGCGAAGTCCAGGTACTGCTCGACGAGCAGCACGGCGACGCGCAGTTCGCGGCGGATGCGGGTGAGGGCCGCCTCGATCTCCTGCACGATGCTCGGCTGGATGCCTTCGGTGGGTTCGTCGAGCAGCAGGTAGCGGGGCTGCGTGACAAGGGCGCGCCCGATGGCGACCTGCTGCTGCTGGCCGCCGCTGAGGTTCCCGGCCTTGCGGCCCGCCATGTCGTGCAGGATCGGGAAGAGGTCGTAGATGAGTTCGGGCAGGTCGTGGCGGGCGTTCGGGCGGCCGTTCAGGGCGGGCAGGCCCATGAGGAGGTTCTCGTGCACGGTGAGGTGGGGGAACAGGCCGCGGCCCTGCGGGACGTACGCGAGGCCGCTGCGGGCGCGGGCGTAGGCGGGGTCCTGCTGGACGTGCTCGCCGTTCAGGCGGACCTGTCCGGACGTGATGGGGTGCAGGCCGGTGATGGCGCGCAGCAGGGTGGTCTTGCCGACGCCGTTGCGGCCGATGAGGGTGACGGCTTCCGCGTCGCGCACTTCGAGGTGCACGTCCCACAGCACCTGGCTCTGTCCGTACGCGGCGTTCACGCCTTCAAGCTTGAGCATGTGGGTCTCCGGGGGTGGGCGCGTCTTCTTTGGGTCGGCCCAGGTAGATTTCCATGACGTCCGGGTCGGCGCGCAGCGTGGCGAGGTCGCCTTCGCGGAACACCTGTCCCTGGTGCAGGACGGTGATGGGCGCGTCCAGCAGTTCCACGAAGGCCATGTCGTGGTCGATGACGAGGACCGTGTGGCGTCCGGCGAGCGTGCGGATGAGTTCGGCGGTCTTGGCGGTCTCCTGGGCGGTCATGCCTGCGGTGGGTTCGTCGAGCAGCAGGAGGTGCGGGTCGGTGGCGACCACCATGCCGAGCTCCAGCCACTGTTTCTCGCCGTGCGCGAGGCCGGACGCGAGCTGGTGGGCCTTGCCGTTCAGGCCGGTCAGGTCGAGGAGATCCGTGACGCGCTGGGCCTCGTGGGCGCGCATGCCGGGACGCAGGCTGCCGAGGACGCCTTTGCCGCGCCGGGTGGCGACCTGCAGGTTCTCGTGGACGGTCAGGCCGTCGAGCACGCCGGGCGCCTGGAATTTACGGCAGATGCCGAGGTTGGCGATGCGGTACTCGGGGAGGCGCGTGAGGCTCTGGCCTTCGTAGCGGACGTCGCCGCTGACGGGGCGGACCTTGCCGATGATGGTGTCGAGCAGGGTGCTCTTGCCCGCGCCGTTCGGGCCGATCAGGACGCGGAGGCTGCCGCGCGGCACCTGCAGGCTCAGGTCCGTGAGCGCCTTGAAGCCGTCGAAGCTGACGGTCACGCCCTGCACGTCCAGCAGCACGGGTTCAGTGGGAGACGACATCGTTCACCTCCTGCACGGCCTGCACCGGCTGGGTCGCCCGGGGCCGGACGCGGCGGCCGGTCAGCAGGCCCGCCACGCCCTGCGGGAGGGCCAGGACCACGAACACGAACAGTGCCCCCATGACGTACAGCCACGCGTCCGGCGCGGCGCTGGAGATCTTGTCCTTGGCGATCTGGCCCAGCACCAGCCCGCCCACCGCACCCAGCAGGCTGTTCCTGCCGCCCAGCGCCACCCACACCACGAGTTCGATGCTGAACGTCACGCCGATCATGGCGGGCGAGATGGTGCCCAGGTGCAGGGTGTACAGCGCGCCGCTGAGGCCCGACAGCAGCCCCCCGAACGCGAAGGCGGCGATCTTGAAGGCGGCCGGGTTGTAGCCCAGGAAGCGCACGCGGTTCTCGTTGTCGCGGATGGCGGTCAGGACGCGCCCGAAGTGCGTGCCGAGCAGCCACACGGTGCCCGCCATGCACGCGGCCAGCACGAGCAGCGTCACCCAGTACAGGCTGCGCGCCACGCCCGCGCCGCGCAGGTCGATGCCCAGGAAGGTCTGGAAGTCCGTGATGCCGTTGGTGCCGCTCGTGAGGCCCTGCGAGCCGTTCAGCCACGTCACGAAGGCCAGCACGAGCGCCTGCGTGATGATGCTCACGTACACGCCCGTGATGCGGCGCCGGAACATCAGCCACGCGACCAGTCCGGCGGCCACGGCGGGAAGGACCAGCACCATCAGCAGCGCGAAGGGCGCACTGGCGAACGGAATCCAGAACCACGGCAGCGTCTCGACGCCGTTATAGACCATGAAGTCCGGCAGTTCACCCTTCGCGGTGGCGGCGAGCTTGAGGTGCATGGCGAGCGCGTACCCGCCCAGCCCGAAGAACAGGCCCTGCCCGAGGCTGAGGATGCCGGTGCGCCCCCACACCACCATGATGCCGATGGCGGCCACCCCGAGTGCCAGCACGCGGCCCAGCAGCGTCAGGGTGTACGCGCCCAGGTAGAAGGGCGCCAGGGCCAGCGCGAGGGCCAGCAGCACCAGCAGGGCCGCCCGGACGGGGCTGGCCGTGGGTCGGCGCGGTCCGGGGTTCACGATTCCTCCAGGGCGCGCGACTGTGTGGGGAACAGACCGCGCGGCTTCCACTGCAGGAACGCGACCACCAGGATCAGCATGATGGCCTGCGCGAGACTGGAGCTGGTGAGTCCCTCGGCGAGTGCGGTCACGAAGCCCAGCAGCAGCGCGGCGACGCCCGCCCCGAGGACGCTGCCCACGCCGCCCACCACGACCACTAGGAAGGCGTTCACGATGTATGCGGCACCCACCGTGGGGTTCACGGGGGCGAGCAGCGCGAGGCCCACGCCCGCCACGCCCGCGATGCCTGCCCCGAGCGAGAACACCAGCAGGTCAAGGCGGCGCGTGTTGACGCCCAGCGCGGACGCCATCTCGCGGTTGCTGTTCACGGCGCGGACGTGCATGCCCAGGCGGCTGCGTGTCAGCACCCACCACATCACGCCCAGCACCAGGGCGGCCAGCACGATCACGAAGAGCCGCACGTACGGAAAGCTCAGGCCGTCCAGCACGCCGCCGTGCACGGTGACGGAGCCCGACAGCCACGCGGGCGCAGTGACCGGCACGCCGGTCGAGCCGAACACCTGCCGGGCCGCCTGCTGCAGGATCAGGCTGATGCCCCACGTGGCGAGCAGCGTGTCGAGCGGGCGGCCGTACAGGCGCCGGATGACGAGCGTCTCCAGCAGCGCGCCCAGCAGCGCGGTGCCGAGAAACGCGAGCGGGAAGGCGATCCAGAGGTAGCCGGGGCCGGTCATCTTGGCGGCGAGGTACGTGAGGTACCCGCCGATCATCAGGAACTCGCCGTGCGCCATGTTGATGACGCGCATCAGGCCGAAGCTCAGGGCCAGCCCCAGCGCCGTGAGCAGCAGCAGGCTGGCGACCGACAGGCCGGTGAAGAGCTGCCCGGAGAGAAAGACGGGGTCCATACGGGGTACTCCTTTGGAGCGGAGAACAGGAACTCGGGCTCGGCGTGCCGCCCAACGGTGAACTCAAACGGTGAACTCGAAAAAGGACTCTGCGACAGGCCGGTGCCGTCCTGTTTGGGGTCTTCTCAATGGTGGTCGCGGGACTCGCAGGGCGCACGGAGCGACGGGGGCGCTGCTGCCCATGGCCGTTCCGTGCGCCCGGTTCATCTGTTCAGCTCAGGGGCAGGTCTTGCCGGGGAAGGCCAGCGCGTCGTAGGGCTGCGGGGCCACCACGCCCTTGCTCTGCGACACCACCTTGAACTGACCGCCCGCGCCCGAGATGCCGGTGTAGACCGCCTGGGTCAGCGAACCGTTGGCGTCGACGGTGATCTTGCCGAGCGGGCTGTCGACGCTCACGCCCACGATGGCCTTGCGCACGGCGGCCGGGTCGAAGCTCCTGGCCTTCTCGACGGCCGCCTTCCAGAGGTACACGTCCATGTAGGCGTGCGCCATCGGGTCGGTGATGGCCGCGCCCTTGCCGTACTTGGCCTGGTACGCGGCCACGAACTTCTTGTTCGAGGCGTTCGGCAGACTCTGGAAGTAGTTCCAGGTGGCGTACTGGCCGGTGAGCAGGGCCGGCCCGATGCTCTGCGCTTCCTGCTCGGCAATCGAGAAGCTGATGACCGGCAGGCTGGCCGCCGTGTACCCGGCCGCCTGGTACTGCTTGAAGAACGACACGTTGCTGTCGCCGTTGAGGGTGTTGATGATGATCTGCGGCTTGGCGGCCTTGATCTTGTTGATGACGCTGCTGAACTCGGTGCCGCCCAGCGGGACGTACTCCTCGCCGGCCAGCGTGGCCTTCATGGCGGTGATGTGCTTTTTCAGGATCAGGTTGGCGGTGCGGGGGTACACGTAGTCGCTGCCGAGCAGGAAGATGTTCCTGTAGCCCTTGCTGAGCGCCCATTCCAGCGCGGGGAGGGCCTGCTGGTTGGGCTGAGCGCCGGTGTAGATGATGTTGGGGCTGCACTCGTTGCCTTCGAACTGCACCGGGTAGAAGAGCAGGCCCTTGTTCTTCTCGAAGACCGGGAGCATGGCCTTGCGGCTGGCGCTGGTCCAGCCGCCGAAGACGGTCGCCACCTTGTCCTGCGTCAGCAGCTTCTCGGCCTTGGTGGCGAAGGTGGGCCAGTCGCTGGCGCCGTCTTCCTTGACGACCTCGATCTTCTTGCCCATCACGCCGCCCTTGGCGTTGATCTCGTCCACGGCGAGCTGGGCGGCGTTGGCGACCGTGATCTCGCTGATGCTCATGGTGCCGGTCAGCGAGTGCAGCACGCCGACCTTCACGGTGTTCTGGGCGCTGGCGGTGGCGGTCAGGCCCAGCGCGAGAAGAAGGGTCAGGTGACGCTGGCGGCGGTTGCTGTGGCTCATGTGTTCCCCCTGTGAGGTCTGCGGTGGTCGTCGTGCGGCCCGGATGCCGGGCGGGTGCGTGAACGGGTGACAAGCGGCACGCCTGGTGGCGTGTTCCGTCCCCTCGCCTCATGAGTATTGCATTTTGTAAATATATTTTTTAACAATCTGCACAGACAACCGGGCGTTAGGAGGCTTACACCCGCCCGAGGTGATCACCTGTGTAGAATTCTGTTCACACCCGGCACGGCCACCCCCTACCCTGAAGTCCAGACCACCCCACAGGAGGCACCTTGAACCTCACCGAACGAGAACGAGACAAGCTGCTGATCTTCACGGCCGCCGAACTGGCCCGCCAGCGAAAAGCGCGCGGCCTGAAACTCAACCACCCCGAAACCGTGGCCCTCATCACCGCCGAGGTGCTGGAAGGCATCCGCGACGGCCGCAGCGTGCAGGACCTGATGAGCTGGGGCGCGACCATCCTGAGCGCCGACGACGTGATGGACGGTGTGCCGGAGATGCTGCACGACATCCAGATCGAGGGGACCTTCCCCGACGGCACCAAGCTGGTCACCATCCACGACCCGGTGCGCGGCGGGCACAGCCGCACGGTGGCAGGCGAGTACCTGCTGGAAGACAGCGACGTGGAACTGAACGCGGGCAGAGGCACGGCCACCGTGCGGGTCGCCAACACCGCCGACCGGCCCATCCAGGTGGGCAGCCACTTCCATTTCTTCGAGGTGAACGGCGCGCTGAACTTCGACCGGAAGGCCGCGTACGGCAGGAGACTGAACATCGCCGCCGGGACGGCCCTGCGCTTCGAGCCGGGCGAGGAACGCGACGTGGAACTCGTCGAACTGGGCGGCACCCGCACCGTGTACGGCATGAACGCGCTGGTCAGCGGAGAACTGGACGCGGCAGGCATGCGGGAAACGGCGCTGGACCGGGCGCGGGCAGCGGGCTTCAAGGGGACCGAATGAAACTCACGCGCCGCCAGTACGCTGACCTGTACGGCCCCACCACCGGCGACCGCGTGCGCCTCGCCGACACCGACCTGCTGATCCAGATCGAGCGCGACTACACCACCTACGGCGAGGAGGTGAAATTCGGCGGCGGCAAGGTCATCCGTGACGGCCTCGGCCAGAGCAGCACCGCCGTGCGGGAAGACGGCGTGCCGGACGTGGTCATCACCAACGCCATCATCCTCGACCACTGGGGCGTGGTGAAGGCCGACGTGGGCATCCGGGACGGGCGCATTCATGCCATCGGCAAGGCGGGCAATCCCGGCACCCAGGACGGCGTGACGCCGGGCCTGACCATCGGCGCCAGCACCGAGATCATCGCGGGCGAGGGGCACATCCTGACGGCGGGCGGCGTCGACACCCACATCCACTTCATCGCGCCGCAGCAGGCCTGGACGGCGCTGGAGAGTGGCGTGACCACCATGATCGGCGGCGGCACCGGCCCCACGGCAGGCACGAGCGCGACGACCTGCACGCCGGGCGAGTGGAGCATCCACCGCATGCTCGAAAGCCTGAGCGGGCTGCCGCTCAACTTCGGGCTGCTGGGCAAGGGCAACGCCAGCACCCGCGCGCCCCTCGCGGAACAGATCCGCGCCGGAGCGCTCGGCCTGAAACTCCACGAGGACTGGGGCACGACCCCCGCCGCCATCGACGCGGCGCTCAGCGTGGCCGACGAGTACGACGTGCAGGTCGCCATCCACACCGACACCCTCAACGAATCCGGCTTCGTCGAGGACAGCATCCGGGCCTTCGCGGGGCGCACCATCCACACCTTCCACACCGAGGGCGCGGGCGGCGGACACGCGCCCGACATCATCCGGGTGGCGGGCCTGCCGAACGTGCTGCCGAGCAGCACCAACCCCACCATGCCGTTCACCGTGAACACCATCCACGAGCACCTCGACATGCTGATGGTCTGCCACCACCTGTCGCCCCGCATTCCCGAGGACGTGAGTTTCGCCGAGAGCCGCATCCGGCCGGAGACCATCGCCGCCGAGGACGTGCTGCACGACCTGGGTGTGTTCAGCATGATGAGCAGCGACAGCCAGGCCATGGGCCGCATCGGGGAAGTCATCACCCGCACGTGGCAGACCGCCCACAAGATGAAGGTGCAGCGCGGCACGCTGAACGGCGAACCGTACGGCCGGGCCGACAACCTCCGCGCACGGCGCTTCATCGCCAAGTACACCATCAACCCCGCCGTCGCGCACGGCATCGCCCGTGAGGTGGGCAGCGTCGAGGTGGGCAAACTGGCTGACCTCGTGCTGTGGAAGCCCGCCTTCTTCGGGGTCAAGCCGCAGATGATCCTCAAGGGCGGCTTCGTGGTGGCCGCGCAGATGGGCGACCCGGGCGCGAGTATCCCCACGCCGCAGCCGGTGTACACCCGCCCGATGTTCGCGGCCTTCGGCGGCGGCATCGACGCCACCTGCCTGCATTTCGTGTCGGGCGTGAGCCTGCAGGAAGGGAACCTGCCCAGCCTGGGCCGCCGCTACAGCGCCGTGTCGGAGACGCGCAGCATCGGCAAGAAGGACATGATTCTGAACGACGCCGCGCCCGACATCCAGGTGAACGCCGAGACCTACGAGGTCCGGGTAGACGGTGAACTCGTCACCTGCGAACCCGCCGAGACCCTGCCGATGACGCAGAAGTATTTTCTGTTCTGATGCTCCCGGCAGAGACTTCAGGCCCTCAGAGCTTCGGACGACTCTCCGTCACGACAGGCGGGCGGGGAGGGGCGGCTGGCCTCACCGCTCCCTCTGCAGATCGTCTCGTCGTGTGGCCGGGCCGTCCTGAATGCTGTTCCCTCGTTCGTCATGCATGAGGCTTCCATCGCTCTCGACCTGATCCGTGTGGCGGAGGCGGTCTCGCTGGAGAACGGCGGTGGCCGGGTGCTCGCGTTGACGGTTCGTGTGGGGCAGTGGTCGGCGGTGGTGCCGGAGGCGCTCCGGGCGGCGTTTCCGGCGTGTGCCGAGGGATCGCTGCTGGAGGGGGCGCGGCTGAGCATTCAGAGCGTGCCGGGGGTGGGGATGTGCGCGGTGCATGGGCGGGTGGAGCTGAGTCTGCAGCGCGGCCTGCGCTGCCCCGCCTGCGGTGCGCGCACGCCGGAGCTGGTGCAGGGCGACGAGTTGGAGCTGGACGAGCTGGAGCTGGCTGAACCTGAACTGGAGGACGCATGACGACATCCATTCCGCGCATCGTGACGGTGCGGCAGAACATCCTGAAGGCGAACGACGCGGTCGCCGCCGAGAACCGCGCCACCTTCGCCGCGCACGGGTTGCGCGTGCTGAATCTGGCGAGCAGCCCCGGTGCGGGCAAGACGGCGCTGCTGGAACGCACGGCGCGGGACCTGGGGTCCGGGACGCGGCTGGCGGTGGCGGTGGGGGACCTCGCCACCGAGAACGACGCGGTGCGGCTGAGGCAGCATGGGGTGCAGGCGGAGCAGATCGTGACGGGCACCGTGTGTCATCTGGATGCGGGCATGGTGCAGGGCGTGCTGCCCCGCTTCGACCTGACAGCGCTGGACGTGCTGCTGCTGGAGAACGTGGGGAATCTGGTGTGCCCGGCCAGCTACGATCTGGGCGAGTCGGCGCGGGTGGTGCTGCTCTCGACCACGGAGGGTGAGGACAAGCCGCTGAAGTACCCGACGATCTTCAACACGGCGGACGTGGTGGTGGTCACGAAGATGGATCTCGCGCCGCACGTGGGGTACGACCGGGCGCTGGCGCTGGAGAACATCGACCGGGCGCGGCCCGGGGTGCGGGTGCTGGAGGTGAGCAGCCGGACGGGTGAGGGGCTGGACGCGTGGTACCGCTTCGTGCGGGGCGAGGGCTGGCCGGCGTGAAGCTGAGTGCGCTGCGTGTGCCGCTGGCGGGCGGGACGCTCTGCCCGGCCGGGCCGCCGGAGCTGACGGGGCGGGTGGTGCGGGTGCCGATGACGGCGCTGGACCGGCGGCGGGTGCGGCGGCGACTGATCGCGCCGGACGGGGCGGAGCTGCTGCTGGCCTTTCCGACGGGGACGTACCTCGCGCCGGGCGGGATGCTGGAGCGGCGGGGGGACGTGGCGTACGTGGTGGAGGCCGCGCCGGAGGACGTGGCGGCGGTGCGGCCTGCGGGGGTGTCGCAGGCGGTGCGGGTGGCGCACGCGGTGGGGAACCTGCACCGGGACGTGGTGGAGGACGGCGCGGACCTGCTGGTGCTGTGGGACGCGCCGGTGGAGCTGCTGCTCACGCGGCTGGGCGTGCCGTTCGAGCGGCAGTCGCGGCCGTTCCTGGGGCGGCCGTCGTGGGAGGACGAGTGACGCGGCGTGGCGCGGCGCCCGCAGCCGGGGGCGGTGCCGGATGACGACGCTGGCGTTGCTGCGGCTGCTGCAGCTGGCGGACAGTGCGTTTCCGGCGGGCGCGTACGCGTTCAGCGACGGGCTGGAGACGCTGGTGGTGCGCGGCGAGGTGCGGGACGCGGGGGACCTGCGGGCGTTCCTGCACGGGCAGCTGGTGCAGGGGTGGGGGCGGTGCGATCCGGGGGCGTGTGCGCTGGCATGGGCGGTCACGGACGACGCCGGAGCGGGCGGCGCTGCCCATCCGGGGCTGGAGCGCCTGGACGCGCTGCTGGACCTGCTGAAGCCGGTGGCGTCCACCCGGAACGCGAGTGCACGCGTGGGCGTGAACGTGATGCGCGCGGCGGGCCGCCTGTGGCCGCAGCTGGTGCCGGGGCCGGGCGGGCGCGCGGTGGGGGCGCGGCATCACGCGACGGCGTTCGGGCTGGTGGCGCGGCAGCTGGGGGCGACGCAGGAGGACGCGGTGGCGGCCTTCGTGAGCGGGTGGCTGCTGGGACGGGCCGTGTCGGCCACGCGCCTGATGCGGCTGGGCGGGATGGACGCGCAGCGAGCCGTGAGCGACCTGGACGGCGCGGCACTGGCGTGCGTGCGGGCCGCGCTGACGGTCACGCCGGACGACCTGGGCGGCTTCGCGCCGACGCTGGACGTGGCGGCCTGCGAGCAGGCGTCGCTGGACGTGAGACTCTTTCAATCGTGAGGACCGACATGACGACAACGGCAGGATTCAGGACGGCAGGCCCGGTGAAGATCGGGGTGGGCGGCCCGGTGGGGAGCGGCAAGACGGCGCTGCTGGAAGTGCTGTGCCGCGAGATGCGGGACCGCTACGAGCTGGGCGTCATCACCAACGACATCTACACCTTCGAGGATCAGCGCATCCTGACGCGCGCGGCGGCCCTCCCGCCGGAACGCATCCGGGGCGTGCAGACGGGCGGGTGCCCGCACACCGCGATCCGTGAGGACGCGTCCCTGAATCTGGAGGCGGTGGAGGCGCTGGAGGCGGACGTGCCGGGCCTGGACATCATCTTTCTGGAGTCGGGCGGCGACAATCTGGCGAGCAGTTTCTCGCCGGAGCTGGTGGACGCGTGGCTGTTCATCCTGGACGTGTCGGGCGGCGAGAAGGTGCCGCGCAAGGGCGGTCCCGGCATTCAGGCGTCGGACCTGCTGGTGATCAACAAGGTGGATCTCGCGCCGCTGGTGGGCGCGAGCCTGGACGTGATGGACGCGGACACGCGGGCACGGCGCGGCGAGAAGCCCTTCGTGTTCAGCGACCTGAAGCGCGGGGTGGGCGTGCAGGACATCGTGGCGTGGATCCGGCGGGAACTGCTGTTCGAGGACGTGCCGGGCATCGTGTCGGGCCTGGCGGCGCGTCCCTCGTGACCCTGGCTCCCGCGACGGTGGCCCTGTCGGAGGCAGGGCGGTCCACGCGCGAGGGGGTGCTGCACCTGCAGTTCGGGGTGCGGGGCGGGCGGACGGTGCTGACGCGCGACGTGCAGAAGGCGCCGCTGATGGTGGTGCGGCCCTTCGAGCTGCCGTGCGGGACGCTGATGGCGTTCGTGGTGAACCCGACGGGCGGCGTGCTGGGCGGCGACCACGCCGACATCCGCGTGACGGTCGGCGAGGGCGCGCGCGTGCTGCTGCTCACGCAGTCGGCGACGCGCGTGCAGCCGCACCCGGAAGGGCTGGAGGCCGTGCAGGACGTGCAGTTCAGCGTGGCGGAGGGCGGGCGGCTGGAGTACCACCCGGAGCGCACGATTCCCTTCGCGGGAAGCGCGTTCCGGCAGTCGGTGCAGGTGGACGTGGCGGAGGGTGCGCAGTTCGGGATGACGGAGTCGCTCGCGGTGGGGCGCGTGGCGATGGGGGAACGCCTGCAGTTCCGGCAGTACCGGTCGCGCGTGGAAGTGCGGCTGGCGGGGCGGCCGGTGGCGCTGGAGCGGGTGGACCTGCGCCCGCAGGAGGAGGCGCTGGACGTGCCGGGCCTGCTGGGCGGCCGGGCGTTCAGCGCGTCGGGCGTGTGGGTGGGCGGGCCGGACAGGGTGGGCCGTCAGGACGGCACGGACGGCGAGGACTGGCCGGGCGTGCCGGGCATCCTGGCGTGCGGGCGGAACCACGCGGGCGCAGTGTGGCTGCGGGCGGCAGCGGAGCGCGGCCCGGACCTGGACGCGGCACTGACCACGGCGCGGGACGCGCTGCGGTGTTCGCTGTTCGGCGCAGCCCCACTCCGCGTGCGCCGCTGACGCGCGCCCGGATGGCGATCAGGGCACGCGGCAGCACGCTGGTGGGGGCGTTCAGGCGGGGGTGAGGCTGGAGGTCAGGGCCTGCTGCACGTCCGCGATGATGTCCTCGATGTGCTCGATGCCGAGCGAGACGCGCACGAGGCCCGGCGTGACGCCCGCGGCGGTCTGCGCCTCGCCGCTCAGTTGACTGTGCGTGGTGCTGGCCGGGTGGATGACGAGGGTGCGGGTGTCGCCGACGTTCGCGACGTGCTGCGCGAGTCGCGCGTGCTGGATGAAGGCCTCTCCGGCGCTGCGGCCGCCGCGCAGTTCGAAGGTGAGGATGCCGCCCGCACCGCGCGGCAGGTACTTGAGGGCGCGTTCGTGGTGCGGGTGGCTCTGCAGGCCGGGGTACGTGACGCGGCTCACGTCCGGCTGCGTCTGCAGCCACTCGGCGAGGCGCTGGGCGTTGTGGGCCTGCCGTTCGGCGCGCAGGGCGAGCGTTTCGAGGCCCTGCAGGAACTGCCAAGCCTGCTGCGGAGCGAGCGTCGCGCCGAGGTCGCGCAGGCCCTCGGTGCGGGCGCGGATGGCGAAGGCGACGTTCGGCAGGCCGAGTGCGTTGCCTTCGCCGAAGGTCTCCCAGAAGTTCAGGCCGTGGTAGCTGGGGCTGGGGTCGGTCATGAGCGGGTACCGGCCGTTGCCCCAGTCGAAGTTGCCGCCGTCCACGACGATGCCGCCGATGCCGTTGCCGTGGCCGCCGATCCATTTGCTGGCGCTCTCCACGAGGACGTTCGCGCCCCAGCGGAGCGGCGCGGCGTAGTAGCCGCCCGCGCCGAAGGTGTTGTCCACGATGACGGCCACGCCTTGCGCGTGCGCGGCGGCGGCGATGCCTTCGAAGTCGGGGATGTTGAGGGCGGGGTTGCCGATGGTTTCCAGGTACACGGCGCGGGTGCGGTCGTCGATGAGGGCCGTGAAGTCTTCGGGGCGTTCGTCGCTGCCGGTGAAGCGCACCTCGATGCCGAGGCGTTCGAGGGTGACGCGGAACTGGTTGACGGTGCCGCCGTACAGGTTGGGGGTGGAGACGATGTTGTCGCCGGAGCGGGCGAGGGTGGTGATGGCGAGGAACTGTGCGGCGTGGCCGCTGGCGACGGAGACGGCGCTGACGCCGCCTTCGAGGGCCGCGACGCGCTGTTCGAGCACGTCGTTGGTGGGGTTCATGATGCGCGAGTAGATGTTGCCGAAGGCGCGCAGCGCGAAGAGGTCGGCGGCGTGCTGGGCGCTCTGGAAGACGTAGCTGTTGGTGGGGTAGATGGGGACCTGTTGCGCGCCGGTGGTGGGGTCGGGCGTCTGGCCGGCGTGGACGGTGAGCGTCTCGAAGTGCGGCATGCGGTGCCTCCTGGGGGTGGGCGGCGGCGTGGGGTGGTGGGGCCGCCTGGGTGGGGGTGGGGTGGTCAGGGTCAGCTTACGTCGCCGGGAGAATAGTTGACAGAAGTTGTCTATTGCTTGGGTCGGCTGCTGCCCGGGGGCCTGCACCCCGGCCACCTGCCGCTGTCGGCCCCCTCCCCCACCGTCTGAACGCGGTCCAACGGGCGTTCGGAGGGCGTACAGGAGGGCGCGGCGGGGCGTCTGTGGGCGGATTCACCGTTCCTGCACCTGTCCAGAAAGCAGTTGACAATTTTAATCAACTTATCGTTACAATACCCAAAGCTGTGGAACCCATCACGGCCGGAGGCGATCATGAACTGTCCCTGTCCCCACGCCTGAACCGTTCGTGCGCCCGCGCCGCAGACCCGCCCACACCCCCAACACCCCACAGGCCCGCCCACCGGCCAGGCCCTGCCCCCCGACCACGGAGTCCGACATGCCCCACACCCGCACCCTGCTGACCCGCGCCCTGCTGACGGTCGCCCTCGCCACCACCACCGCCACCGCCGCGAACATCACGTTCCTGAACGTCTCCTACGACCCCACCCGCGAACTGTACCAGGACATCGACGCCGCCTTCACCAAACTCTGGGCCGCCAAACACCCCGGCGACACCGTCAAGATCAACGCCTCCCACGGCGGCAGCGGCGCGCAGGCCCGCAGCGTCATCGAGGGCCTCGACGCCGACGTCGTCACCCTCGCCCTCGCCTCCGACATCGACGCCATCGCCGCGCAGGGCCTCATCTCGCCAACCTGGCAGTCGCGCCTCGCGTACAACAGCACCCCCTACACCAGCACCATCGTCTTCCTCGTCCGCAAGGGCAACCCCAAGAACATCAAGGACTGGCCCGACCTCGTCAAACCCGGCGTGCAGGTCATCACCCCCAACCCCAAAACCTCCGGCGGCGCCCGCTGGAACTTCCTCGCCGCCTACGGCTACGCCACCCGCAAGCTCGGCGGCGAAGCGCAGGCCAAGGACTTCGTGCAGAAGCTCTACCGGAACGTGCCCGTGCTGGACTCCGGCGCGCGCGGCAGCACCACCACCTTCGTGGAGCGCGGCATCGGCGACGTCCTGATCGCCTGGGAGAACGAGGCGCTCCTCGCCACCCGTGAACTCGGGAAAGGCAACTTCCAGATCGTGACGCCCAGCGTCAGCGTGCTGGCCGAACCACCCGTCACCGTGGTGGACAAAAACGTCGCCAAGCACGGCACGGCCGCCGTCACGAAAGCGTACCTGCAGTACCTGTACAGCCCCGAGGGGCAGGACATCATCGCGAAGAACTACTACCGCCCGCGCGATCAGGCGGTGGCGAAGAAGTACGCCGCGCAGTTCCCGAAGGTCAACCTGTTCACCATCGCCACCTTCGGCGGCTGGAAGGTCGCGCAGCCGAAGTTCTTCGGTGACGGCGGCCTCTTCGACCAGATCTACACCGGACGCTGAACGTGACGAGCCCCGCCGCGCCCCTCCCCGCCCCCACCGGCCGCACCCGGCGGCACGTGCTGCCGGGCCTGAACCTCACGCTCGGCTACGCGCTGCTGTACCTGAGCGTCCTCGTGATCGTTCCGCTGGCGGGCCTCGTCCTGCGCGCGAGCGGGCTGGGCCTCGCGGGCTTCTGGCGTGAGGTGAGCGCGCCGCGCGTGCTGACCGCGCTGGGCGTGTCCTTCGGCACGGCGCTCGCCGCGTCGCTCATCAACGTGCTGCTCGGCCTGCTGATCGCGTGGACCCTCACGCGCTACTGGGTGCCGGGCCGCCGCCTGATCGACGCGCTCATCGACCTGCCGTTCGCGCTGCCGACCGCCGTGGCCGGCATCACGCTCACGGCGCTCCTCGCGCCGAACGGCTGGATCGGGCAGCTGCTCGCGCAGCACGACCTGCGCGTCGTGTACACCCGCACGGGCATCGTGATCGCGCTCATCTTCATCGGGCTGCCGTTCGTGGTGCGCAGCCTGCAGCCGGTGCTGGAGGACCTGGGGCACGAGCAGGAGGAGGCCGCGTGGAGTCTCGGCGCGAGCCCCGTGCAGACGTTCATGCGCGTGATCCTGCCGGAACTGCTGCCCGCCCTGCTGTCCGGCTTCACGCTCGCGCTGGCCCGCACGGTCGGCGAGTACGGCTCGGTCGTGTTCATCTCCGGGAACCTGCCGTTCAAGACGGAGATCGCGCCGCTGCTGATCGTCAGCAAGCTCGAACAGTACAACTACGCGGGGGCGGCCGCCGTCGCCGTCGTGATGCTGCTCGTGTCCGTCACGCTGCTGCTCGTCGCGAACACCGTGCAGGCGCGCCTCGTGCGGCGCAGTGGGACGGCTGTATGACCCGCACCGGCACGCGCACCGCCGGGCAGGGTAACATCAGTGCCCAGATGCCCTCACGCCCGGCCAGGCCCTCCGTCCGGACCCCCTCCCCGCTCCGCCGGGTCTGGCCCGCCGTGATGGTCACCCTGACGCTCCTCGTGGTGGGCCTGTTCCTGGTGCTGCCGCTCGTGAGCGTGTTCGTCGCCGCGTTCGCCAAGGGCGCCGGACCGTACTGGGAGGCCGTCCGTTCACCCGACGCCGTGTCCGCCATCCTGCTGACCCTGCTGACCGTCCTGATCGCCGTGCCGCTCAACACCGTGTTCGGCGTGGCCGCCGCGTGGGCCGTCACGAAATTCCGCTTCCCGGGACGCGGCCTGCTGCTCACGCTCATCGACCTGCCGCTCGCCGTGTCGCCCGTCATCTCGGGCCTGGTGTACGTGCTGCTGTTCGGCCGTCAGGGCTACCTGGGACCATGGCTGGAAGCGCACGACCTGAAGATCATCTTCGCGCCGCCCGGCATCGTCCTGGCGACCACCTTCGTGACCTTCGCGTACGTGGCGCGCGAACTGATTCCCGTCATGCAGGCGCAGGGCAAGGACGACGAGGAGGCCGCCCTCACACTCGGCGCGAGCGGCTGGCAGACCTTCACGCGCATCACGCTCCCCAACATCCGCTGGGCGCTCGTGTACGGCGTCATCATGTGCAACGCGCGCGCCATGGGCGAGTTCGGGGCGGTGTCGGTCGTGTCGGGCCACATTCGCGGCCTGACGAACACCATGCCGCTGCACGTCGAGATCCTGTACAACGAGTACAACACCACCGCCGCCTTCGCCGTCGCGTCGCTGCTCGCCCTGATGGCCCTCGTCACGCTCGCCGTGAAGGCCGTCATGGAAGCCAGAGCCCCCCGCACAGAACGACACTGACCCGCCCGCCCCACCCCCCCAGAGGACCAGCATGAGCATCCAGGCAACCCACATCAGCAAACGCTTCGGGACGTTCGCGGCCCTGAACGACGTGTCCCTCAACGTCCCGGACGGCAAACTGGTCGCGCTGCTCGGCCCGAGCGGGTCCGGCAAGACCACCCTGCTGCGCGTCATCGCGGGCCTGGAACTGCCGGACAGCGGCCAGGTGTCCCTCGCCGGACAGGACGTCACCAACGCCGGACCCGGCGAGCGCGGCATCGGCTTCGTGTTCCAGCACTACGCGCTGTTCCGGCACATGACCGTCGCGCAGAACGTCGCGTTCGGGCTGAGCGTCAAGAACCGCCGCGAACGGCCCGACAAGGCCACCATCCAGGCCCGCGCGATGGAACTCCTGAAGCTCGTGCAGCTCGACTGGGCCGCGCACCGCTACCCCACGCAGCTGAGCGGCGGGCAACGCCAGCGCGTGGCGCTCGCCCGCGCGCTCGCCGTGAACCCGCAGGTGCTGCTGCTCGACGAGCCGTTCGGCGCGCTCGACGCGGCCGTCCGGCAGGAACTGCGCGACTGGCTGCGCGACCTCCACACGGACCTGCACCTCACCAGCGTCTTCGTGACGCACGACCAGCAGGAGGCGCTGGAGATCGCCGATCAGGTCGTGGTGTTCAACGACGGCCGCATCGAGCAGATCGGCACGCCGGACGAGGTGTACGACCACCCGGCCACACCGTTCGTGTACCGCTTCCTCGGCAAGACGAACGTCCTGCACGACGACGGCCGCCTGGAGTACGCGCGCCCGCACGACATCGAACTGAGCCGCGACGACCACACGGACTTCCGCGCGGGCCGCATCCGGCACGTGCACCTGGTGGGGTCGGAGGCGCGCATCGAGGTGCAGGACGCCGCTGGACGCGTCGTGAGCGCCGAGATGCCCAAGGCCCTCTTCCGTGACCTGCAGGTCGAGACGGGCGCGCAGGTGTACTACCGCCCGCGCCGCGTCACCCACTACCCCGCACCCTGATCAGCCCCACCGGGCATGACGAAGGGCGGGCCGCTCACCTCCGGGTAGAGCGGCCCGCCCTTCGTCATGCGGCCCGGTTCAGGCGCGCGTCTCGTACCGGCCGAGCAGTTCGGCCTTCAGGTCGTCGAAGCCCACGGCCTTGCGCTCCCGGGTGCCCTCCGCCGTGCGTTCGCGCACGCTGACCTGCCGCGCCGCCTGCTCGGCGTCCCCGACGATCAGCATGACGGGAATCTTGCTGAGTTCCGCGCTGCGGACCTTGGCGTTCATGCGGTTGCTGGAGTCGTCCACCTCGGCGCGCAGGCCCGCGTCGCGCAGTTCCTGCTCCAGCTGGCGCGCGTAGTCGTTGTGGCGGTCCGCGATGGGCACCACCATGATCTGACGCGGCGCGAGCCACAGCGGGAAGTCCCCGCCGTAATGCTCGATCAGGATGCCCACGAAACGCTCCAGGCTCCCGAACGGCGCGCGGTGAATCATGATGGGCCGGTGGTCCTGCCCGTCCTCGCCGACGTAACTGATGTCGAAGCGTTCCGGGAGGTTGTAGTCCACCTGAATGGTCCCCAGCTGCCACTCGCGCCCGATCACGTCCTTGACCACGAAGTCTAGCTTCGGGCCGTAGAAGGCCGCGTCCCCCGGCTCGACCGTGAACGGCAGGCCCACCTCCTGCACCGCCTCGATGATCTGCGTCTCGGCGGCGTTCCAGTTCTCGTCGCTGCCGACGTACTTGCTGTTGCCGGGGTCGCGCGTTCCCACGCGGAAACGGACGTCGTTCATGCCGAACGTCCCGAGGACCAGCACCGTGAGTTCCAGCACGTCCAGGAATTCCTTCTTGAGCTGGTCGGGACGGCAGAAGATGTGCGCGTCGTCCTGCGTGAAGCCGCGCACGCGCGTCAGGCCGTTCAGCTCGCCGGACTGCTCGTAGCGGTACACCGTGCCGAACTCCGCGAGGCGCACCGGCAGGTCCCGGTAGCTGCGGGGCTTGCTGGCGTAGATGCGGACGTGGTGCGGGCAGTTCATGGGCTTGAGCATGTACTGCTCGTCGTCCACCGTGATGGGGCTGAAGTTGCTGTCGCTGTAGTTCTGGTAGTGGCCGGAGGTCTTGTACAGTTCGAGGTTCCCGATGTTGGGCGTGATGACGCCCTGGTAGCGGCGCTGGAACTGCTGCTCCTTCAGGAAGGCGGCCAGCTCGTCACGCAGGATCGTGCCGTTCGGGAGCCACAGCGGGAGGCCCTTGCCGACCATCGGGTCGATGGTGAACAGCTCCAGTTCCTTGCCGAGGCGGCGGTGGTCGCGGCGCTTCGCTTCCTCCAAGCGCTCCAGGTACGCGTCCAGTTCCTTCTGCGTCGCGAAGGCCACGCCGTACACGCGCTGCAGCGCTGCGTTGCTGGCGTCGCCGCGCCAGTACGCGCTGGACGTGCTCATGAGCTTGAAGGCGGCGGGGAGCGCCCCGGTGCGCGGGAAGTGCGGCCCGCGGCACAGGTCCACGTAGTCGCCCTGCGTGTAGAAGGTGATCGGCTCGTCGTCCGGCAGCGCCGTGATGAGTTCCACCTTGTACGGGTCGTAACTGAACTGCTCCAGGGCGGCCGCCTTGCCCACGTCGGTCCGGACGATGTCGAGGTTGCGGGCCAGGATGTCGCGCATGACGCCCTCGATGGCCGGGAAGTCCTCCTCGCTGAGCGGTTCGGGCAGGTCGAAGTCCTGGTAGAAGCCGTTCTCGATGGCGGGGCCCACGCCGCGCTTCACGGCTGTGGCCGGGTAGCCCTTCGCGACGTAGAACTCCCCCACCGCCTGCGACAGCGCGTGCCCCAGCGAGTGCCGGAACAGCGGCGCGGCGTCCTCCGGCTTCTTCCTGGTGATGAGCGTGATGGCCGCCCCGTCCGGGAGGGGCGTCATGAGGTCCATCAGTTCACCGTCGGCGGTGGCGGCCAGTGCGTCCTGCGCGAGACGCGGGCCAATGGCGCGGGCGGCGTCGAGAGCGGTGGCGTTGGCGGGCAGTTCCAGTTGTTTCCCGTCGGGCAGTGTGACGTGCATAAGACTCCTTCGATTCAGCATGGGTGGGCCCGGTCTGGACGCGGGGCAGCAGAACGCCTGAAAGCTGCGGGAGCTCTCAGGCACTGATAGTTCGCGTGACCGGGAAGGCAGGCATTCGTCTGCAGCTCACGCCGCGCATCACCAGACCGGAGTGACGGGGCGAAGGCTTCATGCGGGCAGTCTAGCGGCTGGGCGGCAGGACCGGCAACTTCGGGCCGACACCTGCCCTCACGTGCAGGCCAGCAGGGGCGTACGGTACGGGCAGCGTATGACCCTGCCTCCGCGCTTCCGTCGTCCCGGCTGGTCCGATGAACCCTGGCTGCACTGCCCCCGCTGCCGTCACCCGCTGATCCGCTGGCACCGCTACACGTGGACTCCGGAACGCCCGCAGGTGGTGTGGGACCCGGACCGCTGGCTGCTGCCGTTCCCGGTGATGGGCGCCGTGCTGATGACCGGTCTGATCCTGCTGTGCACGGAACTGCTGCTGATCGGCGGGCTGGGCCGTGGGCGCGTGCTGCTGTGGACGGTCACGCAGCTCGGCCTGCTGTGGGCCACGGCGGTCGCGTGGGTGGACTGGCGGTGGCGCCTGCAGCGCCGGGCGCACCTGCGACGCACCCTGCAGCCGCACGACTGGGTGTGCGCCCGCTGCCTGCACAGCGAGCCGGACCGCGCGGACCTGTACCTCGTCCCGCAGGAGCACGGCGCGCCCGACCAGCCGTAGACACGACGAGGGGCGACCCCCACGCGGAGGCCGCCCCGGACGCGCACTTCAGAAGGCGGGCTTGGGAGCCTCGTTCAGGCCTTTGGGGTTGGGACCCCACTTGTTGCTGCCGGGCTTGCTGTCGAGAACGGTGAACACCAGGATCACGATGCTCAGGCCGATCAGGGTCAGCAGGTACCACCAGCCGCTGAAGCCCGCGTCGTGCAGGCGGCGCACGGTGACCGCGATGGTCGGGATGAGCGTGGCGAGGCCGTAGATGCTGAGCAGCCCGACGAACAGCATGCCGACGGGGGACATGGAACTGGCGCTCCCGCTGCTGAGCACACCGCTCGTCACGGCGAACAGGCCGTACAGGACGGCCGTGATGATGAAGTTGACGAGCGTGAACATCCAGAATTCACGGCGGCGGGCGCGGCCCGAGAAGTTGGCGTAGTTGTTGCGGATGACGTTCAGGTATTCGTTCATGCGGTTCTCCCTGTCGGGCGTGGGGCCGGGTGGGCCGCCCGTGCTGGCGTGTGACGGACATGAGTTCCCGATACATTTCCGCTCACTCTTCTCAGACTACAGGAAGGGGATGGCAGCCGTACACGCACCTGCCCGTCCCCGGCCGCGTTCCGCCCGCTCCGCGAGGGCCGCAGGTCAGTACGCGCCGTTCGCCCTGCCCAGCGCCTGTTTAGGGTTCTCGCCCCACCTGTTGCTGCTGGGCGTGCCCTCGGTCGCCAGGAACACCAGCAGCACGATCAGGCCCGCGAGCGGCACGAACGCGATCAGCTGCCACCACCCGCTGCGGCCCGTGTCGTGCAGGCGGCGCGTCGTGATCCCCAGCTGCGGCAGCAGCAGCCCCAGCGACACCACCGCGCCCAGCGGCCCGGACCCCCGGCCGTCACCGAGATCGCTGAAGAGGATGCCGTCCAGCACGGCCGCCACGATCGTCAGCAGCAGCAGGAACAGCGTGAACATCCAGAACTCCCGGCGGCGGGCGCGGCCCGTGAACACCGCGTACTTCTTCGTGACGGCGTCGATGAAGGACGCGAAGGCGCCCTCCACCGACCCGTCCGGCGTGCGGCCCGCACCGGGCGCGGGCGGCACCACCCACCCGGAAGGCGCGGCGGCACGTGCCGGTCCCGGGCCTCCTCCGAAGCGCAGGGCGTTCAGGCCCTCCACGGCACGCGCCGCGCACGTCCGGAAGCGCCGCTCGTCCTCCGGGTCGAGGTCTATCCCGTCGTGCATGACGCGGTTCCGCAGGAAACTCACCTGCTTCAGGTCGCGCTGCACGTCGTCCGGCAGCGCCGCACCGAGGCTCTGCGCCTTCTCGCCCATGCCTGCCCCCACCGCGCCCAGCCGCGTGAGGAGCGTCTCGATCTCGACGGAGGTATCGCGAACCATGCGGAGCGTATCGGTCATGCCTTCAGAGTACCGGGCGGGCATGCTGTCCCTCCTGTCAACTGCGTGCGGGCAGGACGTGACGCGGCCCTCAGTCGGCACGCGGAATCCGGGTAGACTGGTGAACTGTGACGCGCACGGCGCGAGAACGGCCAGGTCAGGTCCCCAGGGGTGAGCGGGGGAGTTGGGCCTCGCCAAGAGGAGACTTTTGAGTTACTGGCGAAAAACAATCAAGCCGCTGCTGGACGACGAAATCGGCACCATTCACAAGCAGGCTCCGGCCCGCGTGACGCTCGCCTTCCCGAACCGGTACTCGGTCGGCATGGCGAGCCTGGGGTATCAGGTCATCTACCGGCTCTTCAACAACGTGGACGGCGTCGCGTGCGAACGGACCTTCCTGCCGGACGACCCGGACGCGTTCGAGGGGACGGGCGAGGCCCTGCCGACCGTCGAGTCCGGCCGGGACGCCGGGGACTGCCAGCTGTTCGCGATGAGCGTGTCCTTCGAGCTGGACCTGACGAACATCATCCGGACGCTGGACCTGGCGGGCATTCACCCGCTGCGCGAGAAGCGCGACGACAGCGACGCCATCGTCATGATCGGCGGGCCGCTCACGAGCAGCAACCCGTACCCGCTCACGCCGTTCGCGGACGTGATCGCCATCGGGGACGGCGAGCAGATCGTGCCGGTCCTCGCGGAAGCGCTGCGTGACGCCACGTCCCGCGAGGACTTCTACGACCTCGTGGACGGCATGCCCGGCATCTTCCTGCCCGCCCGGCACAGCCACGAACCGCAGTGGGCGACGGCCCCCAAGGAACTGCTGCCCGCGTACAGCCAGATCGTCACGCCGCACAGCGAGCTGAGCAACATGTTCCTGGTCGAAGCGCAGCGCGGATGCCCGCGCCCCTGCACCTTCTGCCTGGCCCGGACCATGTACGGCCCGAACCGCAACAACCAGGGGCAGGAACTGCTGGACACCATTCCCGACTGGGTCACCAAGGTCGGCCTGGTCGGCGCGGCCCTCAGCGACTTCCCGCACACCAAGTTCGTGGGCCGCACCCTGACGGACCGCGGCATCAAGCTCGGCGTGAGCAGCATCCGTGCCGACACCGTGGACGCCGAACTGGCCGAGATCCTCAAGGCGGGCGGCCTGCGGACCTTCACGGTCGCCTCGGACGCGCCCAGCGAACGCCTCCGCCAGTGGTTGAAGAAGGGCATCACCACCGAGGACCTCCTGAAAACCGCGCAGATCAGCCGCGACCTGGGCTTCAAGGGCCTCAAGGTGTACATGATGATCGGCCTCGGCCCCGAGAACGACGACGACATCACCGAACTGATCTCCTTCACCAAGGAACTCGCCAAAGTCAACCGCATCGCTCTGGGCATCTCCCCCTTCGTGCCGAAACGTCACACGCCGCACTTCCAGGACTCCTTCGCGGGCGTGAAGACCATCGAGAACCGCCTGAAGCGCATCCAGAAGGAACTGCGCACCACCGCCGAACTCCGCAACGTGTCCGCCAAGTGGGCCTGGGTGGAGAACGTCATCGCGCGCGGCGGCGCAGATGTGGGCATGGCCGCCTACGCCATCTACAGGAACGAGAGCATCGGCGCGTGGAAGAAAGCCCTGGACGACGTGGGCTGGGTGGACCCCTACGAGGCGAACGAGAGCCGCATCGAGCTGCCCGCCGGTCAGATCGTGCGCGGCGACTACGGCCTGCACAGCCCCGACGACCTCGCCGGACGCAAGGTCAGCAGCCACGCCGAAGGCCTCGCCATCTGAGACGCGTGCCTCACCTGCTGCACTTCACGCCCGCCCCGGCCCGCACGCCGGAGGTGGGCGTGCTGCTGTCGGTGCTGCACGAGGCGCGCGCGCGGACGCTGGCGCATCTGGCCGAGCGACCACCCGACCTGGACCGGCAGCCTGCCGTGGGGCACAGTGCCGGGACACTGCTGTACCACGTGGCGGCCATCGAGCTGGACTGGCTGTACGCGGAGGTGCGTCAGGAACCGTTCCCGGACGCGGTGCAGGAATGGTTCCCGCATGACGTGCGGGACGCGGCGGGCCACCTGAGCGTGGTGACGGGCGAGCCGCTGGAGCGCCATCTGGCGCGGCTCGCGTGGGTGCGCGCCCGGCTGGACGACACCTTCCGGGACATGACGCTGCCGGAGTTCCGGCGGGCACGGCGGCTGGAGGCGTACGACGTGACGCCCGAATGGGTGCTGATGCACCTGAGCCTGCACGAAACGCACCACGCGGGCCAGCTCGCGCTGCTGCCCTGAAGTGCCGGTCGGAGGCAGCTGCGCTAGCCTGACGGCATGCAACTCGCTGATATTCGCGCTCAGTTTCCGCAACTGCAGGACGATCTGGTGTACCTCGACAACGCGGCGGGCGGGCTGGTGCCGCAGCGGACGCTGGACGCCGTGCAGGCGTACCTGTCGCGGTTCGGGAGCATCAACAGCATGCCGGGGCACGCGCGCGGCGCGGAGGTGCTGGCCCTGAAGGGCCGGGCGCGCGCGGCGACGGCACTGTTCCTGAATGCCCAGCCGCAGGAGGTCGCGATCGGGCCGAGCGCGACGGCGCTGGCGTTCCGGCTGTCGGCGGCGTTCGCGCGGCTGTGGGGTGCGGGCGACGAGGTAATCATCTCCGAGCTGGATCACGAGGCGAACGCCAGCCCCTGGCGGGAACTGGAACGGGTGGGCGTGACGGTGCGCGTGTGGCGTGCACGGGACGACCTGACGCTGCACGTGGAGGACCTGTCGGCGCTGCTGTCCACCCGGACGCGGCTGGTGGCGTTCACGGCGGCCAGCAACGCGTTCGGGGTGCGGACGCCGGTACGGGAGGCGGCGCGGCTGGCGCGGGAGGCTGGCGCGTGGGTGATGGTGGACGCCGTGCACATGGCGTCGCACGAACTGCCGGACGTGCGGGCGTGGGGCGTGGATTTCCTGACGTTCAGTCCGTACAAGGTGTTCGCGCCGCACCTGGGCGTGCTGTTCGTGCGGCGGGAACTGCTGGCGGGCCTGCCCGTCCCGAAGCTGGAGTTCGTGTCGGACGACGACATCACGAAGCTGGAGCACGGCACGCCGCAGTACGAACTGCTCTGCGGGTGGCTGGCGAGCCTGGAGTACCTGCGGGAACTGGGCGGCCACGCCGAGCTGGACCGTGGAGCGCTGGAGGCGGCGTTCCGGCGCGTGGCGGAACTGGAGTCGCCCGTCGCGGCGCACCTGCTGGCTGGCCTGACGGGCGACACGCGCGTGACGCTGTACGGTCCGCACGATCTGGCGGGACGCGTGGGGACGTTCGGGTTCCGCGTGGCGGGCGAGCTGCCGGAGGTGACGACGGCGCGCCTGCGGGAGCGTGGCGTGAGTGCCGCGTCCGGGCACTTCTATGCCGTGATGCCGGTCCGGCGCCTGGGCCTGTACCCGGAGGGCGTGGTGCGGGTGAGCATCGCGCACTACACGTCGCTGCTGGACGCGCAACGGCTGCTGGACGCGCTGTAAGACGGTGTTGAGCTGAACTCTCGGAGTTCGGCCGAGCGAAGCGAGCACCGAAAAGTACGGTGTTGAGGGGGTGGAAGCGGGCAGGCGTCCTGCAGGGCGTATCGTCGTGAACGGACGCGGCTGGCCACGCCACTCTTCCCGTTTTGCCCAAGAAGGGATGTCGGTGCTGTTCCCGGCATCTTTGGAACCTGATCAACACCGCACGAGACGAGTTCCGACCCGGTTCCGGGTGGGGCGCGCAGGCAGGCTCAGGGCAGGAGGCCCGGACGGGAGTCGTCCGGGCCTCCTGTCGTCTCGCGGTTCAGGTGTGGAGCAGCAGGGCCGTGAGTGCGCCGACCAGGATGGCGGCGGCGGCCGACACAGTTTCGGGGCTGTTGAGGCCGTGACGCCGGACGAGGTTCCCGGCGGTGAGGCCCATCAGGGCGAGGCAGACGAGGGCGAGGACGTTGCCGGGCGCGGCGAGCAGGATCTTGAGGGCGAAGTACACGACGACGCCGAGGACGGCACTCAGCAGGAACGTGAACGCGCGGGGCGGTGTGGGTCGGGGACTGGGGCGCTGTTCAGTCACGCTGAAGCCACTCGGCGCTCAGGCGCAGGCCCTCCGGGGTGGGGGTATGCGGGTACCCGGCGGCCAGGGGAGGCAGTTCCGTGTCGAGGGTCTGGTCCCCCCAGACTTTCATGTGTGCGAGGACGCTGCCGCCGAAGGCGGTGTTGAAGGCCACGTCGGACGCGTCGCGGCCCGTGGCGATCAGGATGCGGCCCACGCGGGGGACGTTGTGGCGCGCGTCGAAGGTGCGCCAAGCGCCGTCCAGCCACACCTCGAACCACGCGTGGAAGTCCATGGGGCGGTAGTCGGGCTGCACGCCGATGTCCGGCAGGTAACCGCACACGTAGCGGGCGGGGAGGTTGAGGGCGCGGCAGAAGGCGACGCCGGCGTGCGCGAAGTCGCGGCACACGGCGTACCCGGACTGGTACGCTTCGCGGGCGCTGGTGGAGGCGGTGCTGCCCGCCCCGTACTGCAGGCGCGTCTGCAGGTGGTCGCAGACGGCCTGAGCCTGCGCCCAGCCGCCCTGAATGTGCCCGAACAGCTGCCACGCCTCGGCGGACAGCAGGTCGCTGTCCACGTAGCGGCTGGGCAGCAGGTAGTGCAGCATGGGGCTGGGGAGGTCCTGCACGAGCGCCTTGGGGAGGTCCGGAAGGACGGGGTCCTTGTGGGCGGGCACTTCGACGAGCAGGTCGTGGGACACTTCGAGTCGTCCGGCGGGCGCGAGGAGTCGCCAGACGGTGTTGCCGTGAGGGTCGAGGTAACTGCTGTGCTGCGCGAGCGGTAGGTCCGGCACGATACGTTTGCGGGACGCGAGGATGCGCTGGCCGGGGCGGTCGGTGGGTTCCACCACGAACAGCATCGGGGTGGGCTGGCTCAGTTCGAAGTGCAGTTCGAATCCCGCGCGTATGCGGATGGTCTCGGCCCGGCTGGGGTCTGGGCTGGAGGCAGGCGACGTCATGCCACATGGTAGCGGTTCGCCGGGCCGGGCCGTAGGGGACGTTCTCTGAAGGTTTCGTGCGTGTTCCCGGCGGGCGTGGGCGGGCGGCCGGGGGCCGCGTCCTGTAGCCTGAACGCATGACGGAAGACGCTCACCTGAACCGGCTCGCGCAGGAGACGAGTCCGTACCTGCGGCAGCACATGCACAACCCGGTGGACTGGTACGCGTGGGGTGACGAGGCCTTCGAGGAGGCGCGGCGCAGTGACCGGCCCGTGCTGCTGTCGGTGGGGTACTCGACGTGTCACTGGTGTCACGTGATGGCGCACGAGAGTTTCGAGGACGCGGCCACGGCGGCCTTCATGAACGCGAATTTCGTGAACGTGAAACTGGACCGCGAGGAGCGGCCCGACATCGACGGGCTGTACATGAGTGCCGTGCAGGCGTTGACGGGGTCGGGCGGGTGGCCGATGACGGTGTTCCTGACGCCGGACCGGCGGCCCTTCTACGCGGGCACGTACTTCCCGCCGCGTGACCTGCAGGGCATGCCGAGCTTCATGCGGGTCATGACGTCCGTCGCGGGCGCGTGGCGCGACGACCGCGACAAGCTGGAGGGGAACGCGGAGGCGCTCACGGCACACATCCGCGAGGCGAGCGTGCCGAGGCCCGGCCCGGACGCGTGGCCGGACGACCTGCTCCCGCACGCGCTGCAGAACCTGCGCGCCCTGCACGACGAGCGGAACGGCGGTTTCGGCCGCGCCCCGAAATTCCCGTCCCCGACGACGCTCAGCTTCCTGCTCACGCAGCCGGACGGGCAAGACATGGCCCTGCACGCCATGCACGCCATGCTGCGCGGCGGCATCTACGATCAGGTGGGCGGCGGGTTTCACCGGTACAGCGTGGACGAGGCGTGGCGCGTTCCGCACTTCGAGAAGATGCTGTACGACAACGCGCAGCTCGTGCGGGTCCTGCTGAGCGGCTTCACGCTGAGCGGCGACCCCGCGCTGCTCTCGGGCGCGCAGGACACCCTGACGTACCTGGAGCGCGAGATGCGCGCCCCGGACGGCGGGTACTACAGCGCGCAGGATGCCGACTCGGGCGGCGTGGAGGGCCTGACGTTCGTGTGGACGCCGCAGGAGTTCCGGGACGTGCTGGGCGAGGACGCGGACGACATGGCGCGCGTGTTCGGCGTGACGCCGGAGGGGAACTTCATGGACCCGCACCGGCCCGAGTTCGGGCGGCGCAGCGTGCCGTACCTGCCGCACGGCGTCCCGACGGACCTGCAGGAGCGCGTGCGGGACGCGCGGGCCCGGCTGTTCGCGGCCCGGGCGGCGCGCGTGCAGCCGGGCCGGGACGACAAGGTCCTCACGGGCTGGAACGGCCTGATGCTGGCCGCCCTGGCGGACGCGGCCCGCGTGACGGGCGACGCGCACTGGCTGACGCTCGCCCGGCAGAACCGCGACTTCGTGCGCGCGAACCTCCTCGACCCGCATGCGGACGGGACGGAGGGCGCGTCGGCGCTGCTGCACACCTTCAAGGACGGCCGCGCCCGCGTGAGCGGCCTGCTGGAAGACCAGGCGGTGTACGCGCTTGGCCTGATTCAACTGTACCGGGCGGGCGGGGACCTGAACGACCTGATGTGGGCGCGCGCCCTGTGGCGCACGGTGCGCCGTGAGTACTGGGACGACGAGGCGGGCGTGTTCTACACCACCGCGAGCGGGCAGGAGGTGCTGATCACGCGCCGCCCGGAGTTCTTCGACGCGGCCGTCGTCAGCAGCCACGCGGCCGCCACGCAGCTCGCCGTGTGGATGGAGCGTTACTTCGCGGATGAGGACGCCGGGCGCGTCGCGCGCCGCGCGGTCGGCACGTACGCGCAGGAGCTGCTGGCCGCGCCCGCCGGGCTGGGCGGCCTGCTGTTCGCCGCCGCGCACCTCCTCTCGCCCGAGACGGAGGTGGCCGTGCTGGGCGACCCGGCCGAACGCGCCCCGCTGGAGCGGGAACTGGCGCGGCACGAGCTGCCGTTCACGGTGATCGCGCCCGCCGTGCGCGGCGAGGGCCTGCCGGTGCTGGAGGGGCGCGGCGGGCACGGCACGGCGTACGTGTGCCGGGGCCGCACCTGCGACCTGCCCGCCCGCGACCCGGACACGCTGCGCGCACAGCTGCTCGCGCTCGGCTGATCCGGTGTTGAGCTGAACGTTTGGAGTTCAGCCGGGCGACAAGGGCAGCAACAACTCCGGTTTTGATCCGATTCGAGGGATGCCGGGAACAGCAGAGGCATCCCTTCCATCTCCTCAAAACCGTACGACACGGGGCGTCCGGTCAGCGGTGCCCGGCACCTGCGTACGGGGCAACAGGAGCAGGCCGCCAACCCTTGACTGAGGTCGGCGGCCTGCCCTGGCCCGCGTCCCGCCGCCCCTTCAGGAGCGAACGGTCAGCGCTTTACTTGCAGCGGATGTCGGAGCCGAAGTAGCTCTGGCTGAGCTTGGCGTACACGCCGTTGCTCTGCAGGGTGGCGAGGCTGGAGTTCAGTTCCTTCACGAGGCTGCTGTTGCCTTTCTTGACGGCCATGGCGATCTTCTCCTGGAAGAGCAGCTCGCCGACCTGCAGCTTGCCTTTCTGGGCCTTCACGACGTCCAGTGCGCTGAACTTGTCGCCCACCCAGGCGTCCACGCGGCCCGCCATCAGGGCCGCCTGCGCGTCGGTGTCCTTGGGGAAGGTGCTGACGCGGCCGATCCCGGCGACCTTCTGGACGTTCTCCAGGTACGTGGTGCCGACCTGCACGGCGACCGTCTTGCCCTTGAGGTCGGCGGCCGTCTTGGGTCCGCCGATCTTGCTGACGACGGCGCCGCCCGTGCAGTAGTGCGGGTTGCTGAAGTCCACGGCCTTCTGGCGTTCGGCGGTGATGCCGTGCGACGCGATCACGAAGTCGTAGCGGTCCTGGTTCAGGCCGATCAGGAGGTTGTCGAAGGGCTGCGAGATCCACTCGACCTTCAGGCCCAGCTGCTTGGCGATGGCGTTGGCGAGGTCCACCTCGAAGCCGGTGAGCTGCTTGCCCTTGAAGTAGTTGAAGGGCGGGAAGGCGCCTTCGGTGGCGATCTTGATGGTGCCGGACTGCTTGATGGCGTCCCAGGTGCGGGCCTGGGCGGTCGTGGCGAGCAGTGCGAGGGTGGTCAGGGCGAGGAGCGTCTTCTTCATGATGGAACCTCCGGAAACAGCGTCGGGAAGTGGAAAGGTGACGGGCGTGGACCTGCGCTGCGGGCAGCGTTCAGCCAGGGTTAATGTATCCGATCACGCACAGGTCGGCAATGCGGCGCGCATGAGGACGGCCCGCCGCTTCCGGAAGGTGCGGCGTGACACGGGGCGGGGCGGCAGCAGACAGGGCGGACCGCCCGGAGGCGGTCCGCCCTGCTGTGGGGTGCGGGTTCAGGCGGTGGTGTATACGGCCTGTTCGAGGTCGGCCTGACCCATGGTGCCGGTGGGCGTGCCACGGTCGATGGCGTTCTCGGTCTGCACGTCGAAGGCGTGCAGGCGGCGCTGGTCGACGAGCAGTTCGACGTTGTCGCCCGGCTGGATGCGGGCCTGGCCGTCGACCTTGACGGTCACGGTCTGCCCGGCGATCTCCACGATGAAGTCCGTCTGCGCGCCGAGCGGCTCGACCACGACGACGCGGCCGCGCACGATGTTGGTGCCTTCCGGCAGGTTGCTCATGCCGCGCAGGCCGAGGTGCTCGGGGCGGATGCCCATGATGACGTCCTTGCCCTCGTGCGCCTTGAGGCTCTCCGCGAGGCGGCCTTCGGGCGCGACGGCGGAACCGCCGACCACGAACTGGCCGTTCTGGACCTTGGCCGTCACGAAGTTCATGCTGGGGCTGCCGATGAAGCCCGCCACGAACTTGTTGTTGGGGTAGTCGTACAGGTTCAGGGGGGTGTCCACCTGCATGATCACGCCGTCACGCATGACGACGATGCGGGAACCCATGGTCATGGCCTCCACCTGGTCGTGCGTCACGTAGATGATGGTGGTGCCCAGGCGGCGGTGCAGCTGGCTGATCTGGGAGCGCATCTCCACGCGGAGTTTCGCGTCGAGGTTGGAGAGCGGCTCGTCCATGAGGAACACTTTCGGTTCGCGCACGATGGCGCGGCCCAGCGCGACGCGCTGACGCTGACCGCCGGAGAGTTCCTTGGGCTTGCGGCCGAGCAGGTGCTCGATCTGCAGGATCTTGGCGGCGTCACGCACGCGGGCGTCGATCTGCTCCTTGGGAGTCTTGCGGAGCTTCAGACCGAAGGCCATGTTGTCGTAGACATTCATGTGCGGGTACAGCGCGTAGTTCTGGAACACCATCGCGATGTCGCGGTCCTTGGGGGGCACGTCGTTGACGACGCGGTCACCGATGCGCAGCGTGCCTTCCGAGATGTCTTCCAGGCCCGCGATCATGCGGAGCGTGGTGGACTTCCCGCAGCCGGACGGCCCGACGAACACCATGAACTCCTTGTCCTTGATGTGCAGGTTGAAGTCCTTGACGGCCGTCTGGGTCTTGCCGTAGCGCTTGTAGATGTGTTCCAGGATCACTTCTGCCATTGAATGCCTACCTTTCCCCGGCTCTTACCCGTGAGTTTCCTCGGGCAATTGGGGTGCGTGCGTGAGGGCGGTGCGAACTGTATGCCGTGCTGACAAGGGCCAGTGTACGCGCTGCACGCAGGCGGCGCAAGAATCGCGGGGCCCGCCGGGAGCACCTGTCTGCCCAGGTGAGCGGCTTCAGGGTGCGGCGGGGACGGTCAGCTGCACCAGCAGGGGGCGGTGGTCGGAGGCGCGGCTGCGCGGCACGCTGGCGTGCGTGGCGGTCAGGCCGCGCAGCCACACGTGATCGATCCGCACGGCGGGCCACGCGGCCGGGAAGGTGAGGCCCAGGCCCGACCCGGCCTGCCAGGCGTTCGTGAAGCTGCGCTGCAGCCGGGCGTACACCATGCCCCTGGCGGGCGTGTTGAAGTCGCCGCACACGGCGAGCGGGCCGGGCGTGGCGGCGGCCCGCCGCAGGAGCGCGTCCACCTGCGCGTCCCGGGCCGCGCGGGCCGCCTGCCAGTCCCGGCGGAGCGGCACGGTGGTCAGGTGCGCGTCCAGCACCGTGACCTGCACGCCCTGCACGCCGAGGGTGGCGCTCAGCAGGTGGCGGGCCGTGCCGGGCAGCGGGTCCGCCCGCCACGAGTGCACGGGCAGCGTCGTGAGGATGGCCGTCTCGCGGGACCGGACGACCGCGTACCCCGGGAGGCGCGCGGCGAGCAGCGCGGGCAGGTCGCCGTGCACGGCGTTGGTTTCCTGCAGGCACACGACCTGCGCGTGCGCGGCCCGGATGGCGCCTGCGAGCGCGTCCGGCCCGCCCTGGCCGCGCGCGACGTTGTACGTCAGAAGCCGCAGGGGCAGACCGGCCCGGGGCGTGCCGGGCGCGGCGTGCGGCCACGCCCAGCCGAGCTGCGCCAGCACGGTCACGGACGCCACGGCACACACGGCCGCCGCCGACCACGCGCGCCGGTGGGCGGCGAGGAGCAGCACGGCCAGCGGCAGCGGCAGCCACAGCAGGGGCGGCAGGAAGTACGTGACGAGCAGCGTCGGCACGCTGCGCTCCGCCACGAGCGAGGCCGCGCTCAGCAGCAGCACCGTCCCGGCCGCCGCCCACGCGGCCCCTGTCAATCGGGTCAGTCCGGGCATTCGGGTCAGTCCGGGCAGTCGGATCAGGCGGGGCGCCCGTTCTCTCCCCTGCCGCGCGTCACTTGGTGCCGTAGATGCGGTCCCCGGCGTCCCCGAGGCCCGGCACGATGTACCCGTGGTCGTTGAGGCCCTCGTCGATGGCGGCCACCACGATCTCCACGTCCGGGTGCGCGTCGTGCACGCGCTTGATGCCTTCCGGCACGGCCAGGATGCACATCAGCTTGATGCTCTGCGCGCCCGCCGCCTTGAGGTTGTCGATGGCGGCGACGGCGGACCCGCCCGTGGCGAGCATCGGGTCGGTGAGGAACACGCGACGTTCGGAGATGTCGGCGGGCAGCTTGCTGTAGTACGCGACCGGTTCCAGCGTCTCGGGATCGCGGTACATGCCGATGTGCCCGACCTTCGCGGCCGGAATGAGGCGCACGATGCTGTCCGTCATGATGAGGCCCGCGCGCAGGATCGCGACGAGCGCGAGCTTCTTGCCGCTCAGCATCGGGAACTGCGCCGTCGCGATGGGCGTGGTGAGCGTCGTGGGTTCCGTCTCCAGGTCGCGGGTGGCCTCGTAGGCGAGCAGCATGCTGATCTCGGCGGCCAGCTCGCGGAATTCCTTGACGCCCGTGTGGACGTCGCGCATCAGGGAGAGCTTGTGCTGCAGCAGCGGGTGCTGTGGGGCGGTCAGCTTGGGGGCGTCGGACATGGTCCGAGTGTACACACGTGGCCGGGCAGGCGGGCCGGGCAACGCAACGCGACCGTAACGCCCGCCCCGGCAGCATGAAGGCAGGACGGATGTCCGACCCCGCGCCGCACACCCGCAAGGACCGTCCGGCGCTCCCCGATGGAGGTCCACATGAATGCACGCCCCGCCACCACCGCCCCGCTCCTGACGCTCACCTCCGCCCTGCTGGCCCTGGTCCTGCCCGCCCCGGCGCTCGCCGCGCCCGGCCCGCTGCTCGCGCAGGCGGGCGGCGTCAAGCTCAACACGTCCACCCTGCAGCTCAGGACGCTGGACGTGAGCCAGCTGCTGCAGACGGCCCCCGCCTTCGGGAGTGCGGCCCTGCCCGCCGGACTGCGGGTGCTGCAGGGCGACGACGCGGCCCGCTTCGCGGCGCTCGGCACGCCCACCTGGATCACGGCCGCCGCCCTGCAGAGCAGCGCCGCGCTGCGGCAGCAGCGGCTCGACCGGAACCTGAGCGTCGTGTCGGGCGCCGTGACCGCCCGGCCGGAACTGGCGCGCCTCGTGCAGCTCGCGCAGACGCGGCCCTACGAGGAACCGGTCCTCACCATCGACACCAGAAGCGGCCCGCAGCAGGTGCGGCTCCTGAGTGCCGAGGTGGGCCTGGAGCAGACCGCGTCGCAGCTCTCCCTGATGCAGGGGCAGCGGCGCACGAACGCGGACCTCGCGCTCGGGTACGCGCGCAGCCTGAACCTCGACGACGCGGCCCTGCGGGACGTGCAGGACGTCAGCGCCGCCCCGCAGGCGCCCGGCGCGGGCGGCAGCGACACGGTCAGCGTCAGCCCCGTCGTGACGCGCGCCCTGAACAACGTCACGCGCGCCACCCTGAACGTCCGCGACCTCACGCAGCTCCTCGCGCCGCAGGGCCAGGGCGACGGGCTCGACACCGAAGGCAACTGCAGCGCCAGCGCGAACGGCCTGTACCAGGCGATCGACTTCCCCATGAAGAAGTACCTGCCGGACGTGAGGTCACAGGGGGGACGCGGGACGTGCTGGGCCTTCGCGACGGTCGGCGCGGTCGAAACGACCCTCAACCGGGACTTCAAGCGCCGCGCGAACCTCTCCGAGGAGGACTTCGTGGCGTACAACAAGATCCTGGCAGGCCAGCTGGACGCCGCGGACGGCTTCTGGCCGCTCGCGGCCGCCAAGCAGTCGCAGGAGAACAACTACCGCTTCGCGCTGGAGAACACCTGGCAGTACAACAAGAGCCGGGAGCGTACCGAGACGGAAACCCCCAAGAAGTCCGGCCACTGGACGTACACCAACACCTGCAAAGGCTACCCCTTCGCCAGCACCTGCTCCGACACGGTGCACCAGGCGCCCAGCGCGTGCCTGCTGGTGGGCGGCAAGCAGAGCTGCGGCTTCCAGCTCGCGCAGGCCCGCACCGCGTACGGCATCGACATGAACCGCACGAGCGACCTGTACGACCCCGCGAACCGCGCCGCGTCGCTCTTCTGGACGGCGCTCGCCGTGCGGAGCGGCAACCCCGTCCTCATGACGCACGACGCGTACTACCTGAACGGCGGCGGGTTCGTGGGCGACCTGCCGTACGGTGCCGTCCAGCACTGCGACGACAACGGCCAGAACTGCCAGCCGAACAAGGCCGCCGACGTGCAGAACTGGAACCACGTCGTCATGCTCGTCGGGTACGTCACGAACGCCGAGCTGAAAGCGAAACTCCCGAACGCGCCCGAAGCGGCCGGCGGCGGGTACTTCATCGCCAGGAACTCCTGGGGCGGCTGCTGGGGCGACGGCGGGTACGCGTACCTCCCGTGGAACTGGCTGATGAAGTACGTGGGCCGCCTCGACGTGAACATCCAGGGCACCGTGAACTGAGCCGGAACGCAGAAGCGGGAAGCCCCACCACAGGGCTTCCCGCTCTCCTGAATCCAGGGGACACCCCGGGACTTCGTCGTCGTACGTCAGGCCGGGGCTTCCCTTCGCTGGCCCGGCCGTGGGCTCGTACGGTTTTGATCCGATTCCAGGGATGCCGGAAACAGCACCGGCATCCCTTCTTGGGCAGAACAGCGCCCATGAGGACGCTTGCCCGCTTCTTGGGCAGAACGGACGCCCTGCAGGACGCCTGCCCGCTTCTTGGGCAGAACAGCGCCCTGCAGGACGCTTGCCCGCTTCCATCTCCTCCAAACCGTACTTGTTGGTGCTCGCGGCCGGGCGGCGGCTTCGCGTTCCGCTCGGCTGAACTCCAAAAGTTCAGCTCAAATCAGTCGTGAACGAGCTGAATGCCGGGCAGTTCGTCCACCGGGAGGCCCCAGGCGTTCATGGCGGCGACGAAGGGATCGGGGTCGAACTCCTCGACGTTGTACACGCCGGCCTTCTTCCAGGTGCCCTGCAGCATCAGCATCGCGCCGATCATGGCAGGCACGCCGGTCGTGTAGCTCACGCCCTGTGCCTGCACTTCCCTGTAGGTCTGGGCGTGGTCACAGACGTTGTACACGAAGTGCACCTTCTCTTTGCCGTCGTGCCCGATGCCGCGCGCCTGCACGCCGATGCAGGTCTGCCCGGTGTAGTTCTCGGCGAGCGATTCCGGGGCGGGCAGCACGGCCTTCAGGAACTCGATGGGCGCGATCTTCTGGCCCTTGTAGTCGATCGGCACGATGCTCGTCATGCCGATGCCTTCCAGCACGGAGAGGTGCTTGATGTAGCTCTCGCCGAAGGTCATCCAGAAGCGGGCGCGCTTGATGGTCGGAAAATTCAGGACCAGCGATTCGAGTTCCTCGTGGTACAGCACGAAGCTCTTGCGGGTCGTGACCTTGGGGTAGTAGATGTCCTGAGAGATCTCGAGCGGCTGCGTCTCGACCCACTCGCCATTCTCATAATAGCGGCCGTTCGCGGTGATCTCACGGATGTTGATCTCGGGGTTGAAGTTGGTGGCGAAGGCCTTGCCGTGGTTGCCGTTGTTGCAGTCCACGATGTCGAGGTAATGAATTTCCTTGAAGTGGTGCTTGGCGTGGTGCGCGGTGAAGACGTTGGTCGCGCCGGGGTCGAAACCGCAGCCGAGAAGCGCCATGAGGCCCGCCTTCTCAAAACGCTCGCGGTACGCCCACTGCCAGGAGTACTCGAACTTCGCGACGTCGAGCGGCTCGTAGTTGGCGGTGTCGAGGTAGTGCACGCCGGTCTCCAGGCAGGCGTCCATGATGGTCAGGTCCTGGTACGGAAGCGCCACGTTGATGACGAGTTCCGGCTTGAAGGCGTTGAACAGTTCGACCAGGGCGGGCACGTTGTCGGCGTCGACGCTGGCGGTCGTGAACTTCGCCTTGCTGCCGGGCATGTGCTCGTGGATCTCGGCGACGATCTTGTCGGCCTTGCTGACGGTGCGCGTGGCGATCAGCACTTCCGTGAAGACCGTGTCGTTCTGCGCGCATTTCTTGGCGACGACGTTGCCCACGCCGCCCGCCCCGATGATGATGACTCTGCTCATGCGGCCAGGATAGCGCAGGGGTGTCATACGGTTTCGATCCGATTCCAGGGATGCCGGAAACAGCGAAGGCATCCCTTCTTGGGCAGAACGGACGCCCTGCAGGACGCCTGCCCGCTTCCACCTCCTCAAAACCGTATCGATTTGCACTCGCTTCGCTCGGCTGAACTCCAAAAGTTCAGCTCAAAACCGGATCATGCGGCTTTCGTGGCGTGCACGCAGGACCGGGCGGGACACGCGTGGGCGGGCGGCACGCTAGCCTCTGCGTATGGTGAGGGCTTGAAGGTCTTCGTGGTGATGCTGGCGGGCTTCGTGACGCTGGTGGGCGTGTTCGTGGCGGTGTTCGCGTTCCAGGGTCGAGAGGTCCGCGTGTACGGTCAGGCGGTGCTGGCGGCCGTGCGGGTGCCGCCTGCCGTGCCGGTCGCGTGCAGCCGGGTCGCGCCGGGCGTGCGGGTGCCGGCCCAGGTGGCGGAGTGCCGCGTGCGGACGAGCGGCGGGCGAGCGGAAGTGGACCTGCGGCTGGACGGCGGGCGCAGCTTCCTGCTGAGGCGCTGACGTGCCGCGCCTGACCGGGCTGCTGGCGCGCCTGCCGTGGCGTGCGCGGTCCGTGCGGCACGCGGCGGTGCTGGAGGGCGTGCTCGGCACGACGCTCGACCTGCAGGTCGTGGCGGGCACGTCCGGTCAGGCGCGGGCGGCGCAGGCGGCGCTGCTCGCCGAGATCGACCGGCTGGAGGGCGTGTTCAGCCGCTTCCGGCCGGACAGCGAGCTGAACCGCTGGCTCGCCACGTCCGGCGGGCAGGTCCCGGTGTCCGCCGACCTGGGGGGCGTGCTGCGGGAGGCGCTGCACTGGACGGAACGCAGCGGCGGGGCGTTCCACCCGGCGACCGAGGCGCTCAGTCCGCTGTGGCGGGCGGCCGAGCAGAGTGGCGTGCCGCCCGCCCAGGACGCGCTGGACGTGGTGCTGCGCCAGATGCGTGGGCCGCTGTACCGCGTGCAGGAGGAGGGCGGCGCGTGGACGGCGACGCACCTGACGCCGCTCCCGCTGGGCTTCAACGCCTTCGCGAAGGGGCACATCGCGGACCGCGCGGCGCTCGCGGCGCTGGGCGTGCCGGGCGTCACGCAGGTGCTCGTGAACCTGGGCGGGGACCTGCGCGTGCTGGGGCCGCAGCCGGTCACGGTGGACATCGCGGACCCGTCCACCCTGGCCGACAACGCCGCGCCGCTCTGCAGGGTGCGCGTGCAGGACGCGGGCGTCGCCACGAGCGGCCGCGCCCGCCGGGGCTTCCGGGTGGGAGGAACGTGGTACTCGCACCTGCTCGACCCGCGAAGCGGGCAGCCGCTCGCGCGGGTGGTGAGCGCCAGCGTGACCGCGCCGAGCAGCGCGGTGGCCGACGTGCTCGCCACCGTCCTGAGCGTCCTCCCGCCCGCCGATGGCCTCGCGTTCGTGCGGGACGTGCCGGGCTGCGCGTGCCTGCTGGTGGAGGCGGACGGGACCGTGCACCGCAGCGCGCGCTGGCCGGCGCTGGAAGTCTGAAGTCTGAACTGCCGACCCGCGCACCTGCCTGAACGTGTGGCTCTTCTATGCGTCTGCGTGCCGCTCGGCGGGCCGTCCGGTACGCTGGACGCATGTCCGACCCTCTGCCAGGCACCTTCGACGTGATCGTCCACCCCGTCCCGGAACTGCGTGGCACGCTGACCGCGCAACCCAGCAAGAACTACACCACCCGCTACCTGCTGGCCGCCGCGCTCAGTGAGGGCCGGACGCGCGTGGTGGGCGCCGCGACCTCCGAGGACGCCGAAGCGATGCTGCGCTGCCTGCGCGACTGGGGGGCGGGCACCGAGCACGTCGGGCAGGACGTGGTCGTGACGGGCTTCGGCGCGCGGCCCCGCAGCGGCGTGACGCTCAACCCCGGCAACGCGGGCGCCGTCGCCCGCTTCCTGATGGCCGTGGCCGCCCTGACCGGCGAGACGCAGTTCGTGACGGACTACCCGGACAGCCTCGGGAAGCGGCCGCAGGCGGACCTGCTGCAGGCCCTGGAGCGCCTCGGGGCGCGCACCGCCAGCGTGGACGGCCACCTGCCCGTCACGGTGGCGGGCGGCAACCTGCGCGGCGGACAGGTGGAAGTGTCGGCCGAACGCAGCAGCCAGTACGCGTCCGCGCTGATGTTCCTCGCGCCGCTGCTGCCCGAGGGCCTGGACCTGCGCCTGACGGGCGACATCAAGAGTCACGCGCCGCTCCGGCAGACGCTCGACACGCTCGCCGCGTTCGGCGTGCGGGCCACGGCCAGCGACGACCTGTCGCGCATCCGCATTCCGGGCGGGCAGACGTACCGGCTGGAACGGGCCGAAGTGCCGGGCGACTACCCCGGCTCGGCCGCCCTCCTCGCCGCCGCCGCGGTCCTGCCGGGCGAGGTGACCGTCTCGAACCTGCGCGCCGCCGACCTGCAGGGCGAACGCGAGGCCATCGACGTGCTGCGCGCCATGGGAGCCGACATCACCCGCGAGGGTGAGCGCGTCACGGTGCGCGGCGGACGCCCCCTGCACGCCGTCACGCGCGACGGGGACGGCTTCACGGACGCCGTGCAGGCCCTCACGGCCGCCGCCGTGGCCGCGACCGGTACCACCACCTGGGAGAACGTGTACACCCTGCGCCTCAAGGAATGCGACCGGATCAGCGACACGCGCCACGAACTGGAAGCGCTGGGCCTGCAGACCGCCGAGACGCGCGACAGCCTGAGCGTCACGGGCGGCCCTGTCGCGGGCGGCGTGACGGTCGACGGGCACGGCGACCACCGCATGATCATGCTGCTCACGCTGCTCGGCATGCGCGCCGCCGCGCCCCTCCGCATCACGGGCGCGCACCACATCCGCAAGAGTTACCCGGGGTTTTTCGCCCACCTGACCGCGCTGGGCGGAAGATTCGAGTACGCGCCGAACACGCGGGAAGAGTAGGTCTACCCCAGTCCGAAGTGGGCCGCGATCTGCCGGGCCGCCGCGTCCGGTTCCAGATCGGAGGTGTCGATGTGCAGAGTCGTGCCCGGAATCGTGCCGAATGAGCCCGGCGACTGCGCCAGGGCGTCACGCAGTTGCGGCACGCTGGCGATCTTCCAGCCCTGCCGGGACGGGCTCGCCACCCGGGCCTCCAGCACCTCGGGGCGGCAGTGCAGACGCACGTACAGCACCTCGCCCCCGTGCGACTCGACGACCGAACGGTAGCGCTCCACCGACGGGCCTGAAACGCTCGAATACCAGAAGGTGAAGATCAGGCTCACGCCGGCCGCCGCCGCCCGCTCGAAAGCCTCACAGCGCAGGTGCCGCACGTAGTTCATGTACTCCGGGCTGCCGTGCGCGAACAGGCTGGCCGCGAGGTCCACCGTCAGGTGGTTATGGAACAGCCGGAAGCCGGTGAGCCGGGCGAGTTCCCGCGCCACGGTCAGTTTGCCCGTTCCCGGCGGGCCGTAGAGGAACACGAGTTTCACCGCCCGATGCTAGCCCGGCCGGACCGGTAAGCGGGCGAAGTCTAAATACGGCCCAGCCAGTCTTTATCCCACCGCGCAGCCGGTTTCATCTGCCCGCGCTCTACTGGTGGCATGAAACTCAATGCTCTGGCCCTGCTGGGCATCGTGCTGTCTGCCGCGTCTGTCCAGGCCCAGTCCACTTCCGGCTCTGCCCTGGTTGCCCGACTGAAAGCGCCCGAAGGCTTCAAGGTGAGTCTCTTCGCGGACGGCCTGAAGAACCCACGCCTGATGGCCGTGGCCCCCAACGGGGACCTGTTCGTCGCCGATCAGGGGGCGGGCCGCGTGTACGTGCTCCCGGACCGCAACGGGGACGGCGTGGCCGACAGCAAGCAGGTGTTCGCGGAGGGCCTGAACGCACCGCACAGCCTCGCCTTCCACGGCGCGTACCTGTACGTCGCGAACACCGACGCCGTCGTGCGCTTCCCGTACAGGAGCGGCGACCAGAAGGCCAGCGCCGCCCCCACAAGGCTGGTGAGCCTCCCGACGGGCGGCGGGCACAGCACGCGCACCATCGTGTTCGGACCGGACAACCGCATGTACGTCGCGGCGGGCAGCAGCTGCAACGTGTGCGAGGAGAGCGACCCGAAGCGCGCGGCCGTGTGGGTGTACGACGAGGACGGCAGGAACGGCAGACTGTACGCGAGCGGCCTGCGGAACGCGGTGGGCCTCGCCTGGAAGGGCGACACGTTGTACGCCTCCATGAACAACCGCGACAACCTCGGGGACGACCTGCCGCCCGAGACGTTCTTCAGGCTGAAGTCCGGCGGGTTCTACGGCTGGCCGTACTGCTACAACCTGAACGGCAAGCAGGTGTTCGACAAGGACTTCGGACGCAGGACGGCCGACGTGTGCGGCACGGCCCTCCCGGCCTTCGCGACGGTCACGGCGCACTCCGCGCCGCTCGGCATCGCCTTCTACACCGGCAAGACCTTCCCGGCCGCGTACCGGGGCATGCTGTTCGCGGCGCTGCACGGCTCCTGGAACCGCTCCACGCGCAGCGGCGACAAGGTCGTGATGATCGACCCCACGTCCGGCAAGGTCACGGACTTCCTGACGGGCTTCCTAGACGGGCAGACCAGCCTGGGCCGCCCGGCAGGGGTGCAGACGGCCGCCGACGGCTCCCTGATGGTCACGGACGACCAGACCGGCACCGTGTACCGCGTCAGCGCCGCGAAGTGACCGGACGGGGCGGCGCACCCGTGCCGTGCCGCGTGTAAGCTCACGTCATGACCTTTCCCGCTCCCCAGACGCCTGCCCTGCAGGTGCCCGCCCGCCTCTCCTGGGTGACGGTTCCGCTGATCGTGATGCTTGTCCTGCAGGTGATCGGCGTGCTGCTCCTGCCGCTGCTGGTGCCGCTCATCTCGGCCATCGCGGCCTCACCGGATTTTGCGGCCTCCATGAATGACAGCGCCACGGACCCCGCCAGTGTCCGCATGGTGCTGGGGTTCCTGTCTGCGTTCGTGTGGGTGATCGAGGTCTTCCAGATCGCGCTGGCGGTGCTGTACGTGTTCGTGCTGCGTGCCGTGCAGGCGGGCCGCAGCTGGGGTCGCGTGGCGGCCATCGTGCTGTTCGTCCTAGGCATCCTGAACTTCCCGCTCGGGACGCTGCTCGGCGTGTTCGGCCTGATCGGCGCCTTCGACGCCGAGGTGACCGCCTACTGCAACAGGTGACGGGCACGGCAACGGGAAGGGGCGGGCCTGCAGCGGGCCCGCCCCTTCCTCTGCTGTCCCGCCCTACCCGGGCAGGGTGGCCAGCAGCGCGTCCACCGTCTGCTCGGCAGTGAGGCGGGCCGTGTCCAGCACCGTCCAGCCCTCGGCGCGGTACTCGTCCACCGGCATGGAGGGGTGCAGGGACCGGATGAGCGGGTCGAGGGTCGCGGTGTCGTATGTCTTGTTGGTGCGCGTGGCGTTGCGGTGCAGGGCCACGTCCAGGCCGGGCGCGAGGAACACGCGGCGCACCGTCAGGCTGTGCAGGCCGTCCACGAGGTGCTGCACGCCGCGCGGCCACAGCACGTCGTCGATGACCACCTCGAAGCCCTCACGGGCGTACAGTCGCGCCTGCTGCACGGCCGCGTGGTGCGCCAGCCGGAACTGACGGACCGCTTCCGGCGGGTGGTCGGGCGCGGGGGGGGCCAGGCCCGACACGACCTGTTCCCGCAGCGCGTCGATCTCCAGGTGCAGGCCGAACGGGAAGCGCCGCAGGAGGGCGCGGCTCACGGTGCTCTTGCCCGCGCCGGGACTGCCCGAGATGATCCAGACCGCACCCTGGGCGGTGTCGCCGTCGCCGCTCAGACGAACTGGCCGCCGCGCTGGAAGACCTCGCCGTCCAGCAGGATCTCGCCGCCGCCGCGCAGGTCGCAGATCATGTCCCAGTGCAGGGCGGAGGCGTTCACGCCGCCCGTCTCGGGGTAACTCTTGCCGAGCGCGAGGTGGACGGTCCCGCCGATCTTCTCGTCGAAGAGGATGTTGCGGCTGGGCGTCTGAATGCCGTAGTTGGTGCCGATCCCGAGTTCGCCGAGCAGGCGGGCGCCCGCGTCGGTGTTCAGGGACGACAGCAGCACGTCCTCGCCCACCTCGGCGCTGGCCTGCACGACGCGGCCCGCCTGGAAGGTGAGGCGGATGCCGGACACGGTGCGTCCGCCGACCATGGTGGGGAGCGCGTAGTAGATGTGGCCTTCGGCGCTGTCCTCGTGCGGGCCGGTGAAGACCTCGCCGCTCGGCATGTTGCGTTTGCCGTCGCTGTTCGCCCAGGTGCGGCCGCCCACGCGGAGCGTGAGGTCCGTTTCCGGTCCGACGATGCGGACGACGTCGGCGCGGCTGAGCCGCTCGATGAGGTGCGCCTGCCGTTCGCGCACGGCGACCCAGCCGCTGACGGGGTCCGGCTGGTCAAGGAACATGGCGCGCGCCACGAAGTCCTCGTACTCGGGGAGGGTCATGCCGGCCGCCTGCGCGCCCGCCAGGGTGGGGTACAGCGTGAGGCTCCAGCGGCGCTGCGACCTGAGCTGCGCGAGGGGCGCGAGGGCGCGGGCGTGCCGGGCGCGGCGTTCGGGGCGGCTGTCGGCCACGCTGTCCTGCGGCGTCAGGATGCGCAGGGTCGCCTCGTTGGCGCCCATGTCGTACAGGTCGGCGGGGTGCAGCTGGTCGATCAGGTCGTCGCTGGCGTAGCGGTAGAAGTCGTCGAGCTGTTCCGGGTACTCGATGCGCAGGACGGGCCGCGCGCCGCGCGTGAGCAGTTCGCGGTTCAGGGCCTCCAGCAGCGGGAGGGCGAGGGTGGTGGCGCTCACCTGGACGCGCTGGCCGGGCTGCGCGTCCAGGCAGTACGCGGCGAGCAGTTCGGCGTGCCGGGCCGGGATGTACAGGGACGAGGGGACGCTGCGCGTGTCGGTCAGGTCAGCCATGCTTCAGCGTACCTCCGGGGCGCGGCGCGGGGATGTCGATCACTTCACCCGTCCGGACCGGGGAAGGCGCGGGCGGCGGGGGGTGCGGTGCGGGCGTGCGGTCCCGCCGGAACATGAACGCGCGTACGTGCGGGACGGGCCAGTTCTCACCGTCGCGCTCTAAGCTGACGACTGGCATGAGGGCCACCCGTCACATCCTGATTTCGACCCTGCTGGTGGGCCTCCAAGGGGGCGCGCCGGTCCTGATGTTCTCGCAGTTCGCGCAGGGTGCGTCGTCCCTGGCCGCTGTCCCGTCGCTGCCGCCCGAGTCGGCGCTGCGGGCCCGGCTGGCGGCGCTGGTGCCGCTGCCCGGCACGGTCACGCAGGTGATGGTGGCGCAGCCGCGCGTGTCGGTCGTGGATTTCCAGCAGCGCGTCGTGGAGTCCGGCGGGGACCTGAAGGTCCTGGCGAGCGTGCTCGGGCAGGCGCAGCAGGGCAACATCCCCAGTTATGACGAGCGGCTCGGCATCACGCGCTCCGAGTTCCAGCGGTACCTGATCTTCCGCAGCACGCTCGTCCCGAGCGGCCGTTCGCTGCGGCTCACCGTGTCGCGCGACGGGAGCCGCCTGGTGTTCGGGGACGCGCCCGGCGCGGTCGTCCTGAAAGGCCTGAGCATCGACCTGGGTTCGGGTGAGCTGAGCACGCCGGAGGGCTTCACGGCCCGCCCGCGCACCGTGCAGATCAGTGCGGCGCAGGACGGGACGGGCATGGGGTCCAGCAGCGGGCTCGCGTGGGACGTGCGCGGCAGCAACCCGCGCACGCAGAACGCCCTGCAGGGGCACCTGTCGCTGCTGCAGTTCGGGGGTGGGCAGCTGCTGCTCAGTTACAACCGCGTGAGCATCCAGAAGGGCCGCATCAGCGAGGACAACCTGAACCTGCTGTACCGCCGCTGAGCGTCCCCTGCGCCCGGCAGGGCCAGCAGGACGAGCGCCCCGCCTGAATGTCAGGCGGGGCGCTCCAGTTCGGGCGGGGCGTGTGCGTTACGCTTCCTCGTACTCCAGGTACGTGTACCCGAGCAGTTCCTCGTCGTAGTCCTCCAGCAGTTCGCGTTCCTGGTCGGTGGTCAGGATGCCTGCCTCGATGGCACGGTCCGTCTGGTTCTCGATGCTGTCGCGCAGCATGGGTTCCTCGTACCCCATCGATTCGATCATGCGGCGGGCCTTCTGGCCGCGCACGAACAGGTCGATGTGGTAGCGGCCGCCGGGGCGGACGGTGACGTGCGCCTCGTTGACCTTCCCGAAGAGGTTGTGGGCGCTGCCGAGCACGTCCTGGTACGCGCCTGCCAGGAACACGCCCAGGTAGTACGGGTCGCCGTTCGGTTCGTGCAGCGGCAGGGTGGCCTTCACGTCGCGCAGGTCGATGAACTTGTCGATCTTGCCGTCGCTGTCGCAGGTGATGTCGACGAGCGTGCCCTGCCGGGTCGGCTGTTCGTTCAGGCGGTCGAGCGGCGTGATGGGGAACAGCGCCTGGATGGCCCAGTTGTCCGGCAGGCTCTGGAACAGCGAGAAGTTGCAGATGAACTTGTCGGCCAGCACCTTCTGCAGGTCTTCCAGTTCGTCCGGGACGTACTTCTCGCCGCTGATGAGCTTCTGGATCTTGCGGAGGATGGCGTTGAAGAGCGCCTCGCCGCGCGCGCGGTCCTCCAGCGTCACGTAGCCGAGGTCGAAGAGGTTGTGCAGCGTCTGCTTGTCGCCGACGGCGTCGTTGTACATCTCGCGGTAGTTGCGTCCGGAGATGTTCTCGAAGATCTCTTCGAGGTCCTTCACGACCTGGTGCGGTTCGCCCTTGCTTTCGGGGATGTCCTGCAGGTCGCGGGTGGGACCGGCGACGTCCACGACCGGCACGACCAGCACCGAGTGGTGCGCGGTCAGGGCGCGGCCCGATTCGGACACGATGGTCGGTTCCGGCACCTGGCGGGCCTTGCAGACTTCCTGCACGGTGTACACCACGTCGGCGGCGTACTCCTTGAGGGTGTAGTTCATGCTGGCGTAGAAGGTGGTCTTGCTGCCGTCGTAGTCGACGCCGAGGCCGCCGCCGACGTTCAGGTACTTGAGGGGCGCGCCCTGCGCGACGAGGCCCGCGTACGTCTGCGTGGCCTCGCGCACCGCGACCTTGATGCGGCGGATGTCGGTGATCTGGCTGCCGATGTGCGTGTGCAGCATCACGAGGCTGTCGAGCATGTCGAGTTCGCGCAGGCGTTCCACGACGCGCAGGAGTTCGTAGGCGTTCAGGCCGAACTTGGCCTGGTCGCCGCCGGACTCTTCCCACTGGCCGCTGCCGCGCGCGTGCAATTTGAAGCGCACGCCGATGGCGGGCTTCACGCCGAGCGCCGTCGCCTGCTTCAGGACGCGGTCGAGTTCGCTGTACTTCTCGAGCGTGATGACGACGTTCTTGCCGAGCGTGCGTCCCCACAGGGCCAGCTTGATGAAGCCGTCGTCCTTGAAGCCGTTGCAGCACAGCAGCGCGTCGGGGTGCATGCGCTGCGCGAGGCACAGGGCGAGTTCGGCCTTGCTGCCCGCCTCCAGGCCGTGCGCGTAGTCGTACCCGGCGGCGGCGATGCCTTCCACCACGGCGCGGCGCTGGTTGACCTTGATGGGGAACACACCCTGGTACGCGCCACTGTACCCGTACTCCAGCGTGGCGGCCTGGAAGGCCTCGTTCAGCTGTTTGACGCGTCCTGTCAGCACCTGCGGGAAACGCAGGATGACGGGCAGGCTCTCGCCGCGCTGCACGAGTTCGGCGACCATCTCGGAGAGGGTGGCGCGCAGGCCGGGGCTGGGCGTGACCTCGATCTTGCCGGCGTCGGACACCCGGAAGTACCCGCCGCTCCAGGCGGGGATGGAGTACAGTTCGGCGGCGTCAGTGGCGGTAAAAGGGGCAGTTTTCAATGCAGGCGTCCTCCAGCGGAAGTGTCCCCCAGCCTCGGCCGGTCTCGGCCTGGGGTGGGGACTGGGTGGCGCTCGCCGTGCGCGGGTCTGGGGCCAGACATCTGAACGTGAACCAGAAGGGCATTGCTCCCAAAAAGCCGTGCGAAACCGCTGGCAATAATACCCCCCCGCTGCCCGCGAAACGTCAGGCCCGCACACATCCCGCCGCGGCCGGGCAGGCGCGCCGTGACCTGACGTCCGTGGCACGTGCCCGGCTGTCCGGCGGGCCGTGCATCACAGCGGACCGGGACCCCTGGGGGCCCCGGCTTCTTCCGCTTCCTGATTGTTCCTGCTCGGTTCTGGCGGTCCGGACGGGATTTGAACCCGCGACCTTCTGCGTGACAGGCAGATATGCTAACCGCTACACTACCGGACCAGAACGCCACCAGTGGCAGCGGCATAGAGCTTAGCGGGCGGGGGCGGCCCTGTCAAGGCGGGCGCGGCGCTTCACAGCTCCGCGCGGCGAGTCTGTCTGCACAGCGGCCCCACAGGGTCAGGTTTTCGGAAGAGTTGCCCGCTAGGATGGGGGGTCAATGTCCGTCTCTTCCCGCCGATCGCTCCTGCCCGCGGACGCTGTGGCCTCCTCCCTGGAACCGGGACGCAGGCGCGTGCTGCTGTGCGTGAGCGTCGGGTACCTGCTGTACCTGCTGCTGCGGTCGCTGCTGGTCCAGATGCCGCTCGATCCGCTCGGGCCGACGGCGATCAGCGGGTACCTGGCAGGCGTGGCGACGCTGCTGGCGGCCGTGCCGGGCATCCGGTTCCGGCCGCTGAGTTACCTGCTCACGGCGATCTTCGTGCCGTTCGGGGTGTGGGAGACGGTCGTGATGCTGCAGCGCGGCCTGCAGCCGACCGGGGCGATCGGGTGGACGCCGCTGGTGTTCGTGCTGTATTTCGTGGTGCTGGGGTGGCGTCTGGCGCTGGGCGTGTCGCTCGTGTCGCTCGTGACGATGCTCGGCGCGCTGATCGCGCTGGGAGGCGGGCGGGGCGCGGCCCTGGACGGGTGGCTGTCGATGGACATGATGCTGGTGGTCGTCACGGTCACCTCGGCGCTCATCACGCGTTTCGTGGAGGGTCGCCTGGAGCACGGGCAGCTGGCGAGCGTGCAGCTGGAACAGGCGCGCATGGACGGCCTGACGGGCCTGATGGGCCGCGCTGCCGCCGAAACGTACCTGAAGGAAGTGCTGGACGCGGCCATGCGGGACCGCCTGCCGCTCGCGTTCCTGATCTGCGACATCGACAACTTCAAGGGCGTGAACGACCGGTACGGGCATCCGGTCGGGGACGCGGTCCTGAAGTCCGCCGCGCGCCGACTGAGGCGGCACACCGGCACGCAGGGCCGCGTGGCCCGCTGGGGCGGCGAGGAGTTCGTGGTGATCCTGCCGAGCGTCTCGAAGAGCGAGGCCCTGGTGATCGCCGAACGCCTCCGCAGGGCCTTCGCGGCGCAGGACCTGGCGGGCCTGAGCGTCACCGCGAGCTTCGGGGTGGCCGCGTACCGGTCCGGGGAGGGCTTCGCGGAACTGTTCGAACGGGCCGACCAGCGGCTGTACGAGGCCAAGCAGAACGGCCGGAACACCGTGCGCGGCTGAACGGGTCGGGCAGTCCCTCCCCTGACCCGCGCAGGTCACACGAGAACCCCCCCGCCACGGGGGCGGGGGGCGGACGCTGCTGTCCTGGCTCAGCGGGTGGGGTTGATGGTGAGGGTGCCGCCCTGGGTGACGTTGTAGGTGTTCACGAAGGTGCGGTAGCCGGGGGCGATCAGCACGATCTCGTGGCTGCCCTGGGGCACGACGAGGTTCAGTCCGCCGTTCTGGATGCTGCCGACCTGACGGCCGTCCACGAACACCAGGGCGCCCGCGACGCTGCTGCGCAGGTTGAGGGTGGCGCGGCCGGACTGCACGGGCTGCGGGGCGGGCGTGACGGTCCCGGCGGTGGGTTCCACGTTCAGGTTGAGGACGGCACCGGCGCGGATGCTGACGTTGCCGTTGTAGTCGGCGTAGCCGGGCGTGGTGACGCGCACGGCGTACGTGCCGGGCTGCAGGTTGGTGTACGTGACGTTCGCGCCGCCGACCTGACGGCCGTTGAGGTACACGATGCTGCCGGGGGCGTTGCTGCCCACGAAGAGGCTGCCGGTGCTGACGGTCTGGCTGGGCGCGACGCTGTACAGCGCGGTGTCACTGACCCAGCTGTTCTGCGGGAGGGGGTTCACGACGACGCTGAGCGCCTGCGCGAGCTGCTGCTGGCCCTCGACGCGGCCCGTGGCGAACTGCGCGCCGTTCGCGAACTCGCTGATGTTGCTGAGGTTCAGTTCGGTCTTGGACGCGACGGCCAGCACCTTGTTCAGGCCGAGGGGGCCGTCGATGCTGAAGCTGTAGTTGTCGCCCGCGGCGGGAAACACCTTGGTGGTGTTGGCCTTCAGGAAGTTCGCGCCGCTGTTGTAGCGGTTGGGGAGGATCTGCGTGACCTTGCCGGCCGCGTCGATGTCGAAGAGGTACACGTACGCGTCCTGGTTGACGGTCGCGCTGATGCGGACGTTGTCGCCCACGCGGTACGTGGCGACCTGCCCACCGGTGGGGTCGCGGTCCACGTTGACCTTCACGGCGAGGTCGCTGGGGGTGGGGTTCACGATGATGCTCTGAGCGCTGATCTTGGGGGCGGCGAACGTGGTACCGGTGATCAGGGCGGCCGTGACGGCAGCGGAGATGGTCAGAATCTTTTTCATGGTGGTGCCTCCTGTGCCTGCAGGCTAAAGGCCCGCACTTGACGGGCCATGAGGTGCACAGGAGAAAACGTTTATGTGGCTTCAGCCTGCAATCAGCCTTGCGCGCGCCGCGCGTGCTGCGCGCACCGGAGCGTCACAGCCAGGGTTTCCTGCCGCTGAGGTAATCGCGCTGGAAGTCCGTGTCGGACTTGGTGAGGTACAGGACGCCTTCCACCAGGCCGAGCAGGCCGACCGCCCAGGGAATCACGAAGAAGATCGCGCCCACGATGACGAGCGAACCCACGATGCCCAGAATCCAGCCACCGATGGTGAGGCCCAGCATGATGAGGCCCGCCTGCGTCATGCCGAGGTAGAACTTGTGGACGCCCAGGCTGCCGAGGAAGATGCCGAGCAGGCCCGCGATCAGCCGGCGCTGCGCGACGTCGCCCTGCGCCTGGAAACTGTTCAGTCCCCCCTGGACGGCCTGCTGTGCGGCGTTCGCGGCACCGGTGGCGGCGTCCTGCGCGGCGGCCCAGGGCGACGCGCCCGCCTCCTGCCGCTGGCCTGCCGGGGTGGACTTGTCGAGACTCACGGCGCCCGGCGTGGCCTGGGCGGGCGGGAAGGGGTCGTGCGGACGGGGATCGTCTGTCATGGCGGACCTCCTGAACCTGAGTGATCGGGCTGGACCCGGTTGGTCCGGGCGAAGCGTCGGCGGGCGCGCCGGGGATCGGCGCCGGACCTGCAGGCGGCGCGGGAACGGGGTGGGGCGAGCCTGCCTTCAGCATAGTCCCCCCGGGCCTGCGTGGTGCGGGCGCGGGTGGGCAGACCCGTCCGGTCATCTCAGGGGCGCTGCACGTCCGGCGTGTCCCGCTGCCGGTTTTCACTGTTCCCGTCCGGCCGCGCTCCTTCCTGGCCCTCTGTGCCCGTTCCGGCGTCATCCCGCTGGCCGGCTTCCTCGGAGGCGTCGGAGAGGTCGTCTTCCTGCTCGGAGAGCCGTTCGCGCAGCGGGTCGCGCCAGCTGAGGTACGTGACGAGCAGCAGCACTGCCGCGCACAGCGCCTCGTAGACGGGCGAGGACAGCGGGACCGGCACCAGCAGCAGCAGGACGGCGGCGCCCGTCACGCGCGCCACGGCGCTCAGGTTCAGCTGCCTGCCGCGCCCCTCACGGCCCGCCGGGCGCTGTCCGGGCGTGTCCTCCACGCGGTTCAGGGCGCGCAGCGAGAAGGCGCGCAGCAGCACCATGCTGAGCAGGACCACGGCGAGCGCGCCGCTCACGAGGAGGCGGGCGAGGTGGTCGGCCTCCTGGCCCTCGCCCGCCACGCTCTCGCCCAGGCCCACGCCCAGCACGCCCAGGCCCAGCATCAGCGGCAGGTGCGTGTACGCCCACGCGTACAGCAGGCCCGCGCGGCCGCTGCGGCGCGCGACGAGGGCCGGGAGGGTGTGCGCCTCGTCGAAGTACAGCCGCCACACGGCCATGATCTGCACGAAGGCCAGCACGGCGGGCAGCTGGTCCGGGAGGCGCAGGCGCTGCTCGCCCGCCGAGCGGGACAGTTCCGTCACGATGGCGCCCAGGAACACGATGAACAGCAGGCCCAGCCGTTCCGGGTAGTGACCCTGGTGCGGCAGTTCGCGGCGGGTGCGGGCCTCGGTCAGCACGACCGTCAGGACGTCCACCGCGAGCGCCAGCGTCCACAGCGCGAGCTGCGCCGCGCCGCCCAGCGGAACGGACGCGAGCCACAGCAGCACGCCGACCGAGAAGCCCAGCACGAGCAGCCGGTCGCTGCGCCCGTCCTCCTCGGGCCGCTTCCCGTCCCGGCGTGCGGCGGCAGCCTCCTGCCTGCGGTGCAGGACGAGCATCACGATCAACAGGGCGCGGCCCGCCGCGTACGCGCCCGCGAAGAAGGCGCCCACGTCGCGCAGGTCGCCGCGCAGCGACACGGTGAGCGCCGCGAGGGCCAGCATCTGCGCGAGCGTGCCCCAGCGGTACGCGCGGCAGCTGTTGCCGTAGCGTGCGGCGAAGTTGGTGTTCCCCAGCCACGCCCACCACAGCGCCAGGAAGATCAAAACGTACACCCCGAAGGACGGGAGGGTCGGGTGCGCCGCGAGGCGCTGCGAGAGGCGGTCGAAGGCCGACACGAACACCAGGTCGAAGAACAGTTCCAGCCAGCTGACCGGCTGGTCCCGGTCCTGGCGGTCGGCGCCTCCCCCGTCGTCCGTGCCACCACGGAGTTTGCGGGCCTGGGCGGTCACGGTCGTTCCGGTCGGGTGGGGGCTGGGGGCATTCGTTCACCGTACCGGGATTGGGGGCGGGCGGACTTGACCGCTCGTTTAGGGTTGGTGGGCGGCGTTCAGCGCAGCTTGCCGAGGCCGCGCCGGATGAGGGCGTCGGCGCTGAGGGCCGGGTCCTGCGAGAGCAGTTCCGCGACGACGGATCGCACCTGCGCGTCCCGGAAGCCGAGGGCGAGCAGGGCGTCCACCGCGTCACGTCCGGCGGTGGAGACCACGGCAGCCGCCTTGGCGCCCGCGCCGACCGGTCCGGCGGCGAGGTGTTCGGGCACCTTGTTCTGCAGTTCCAGCACGAGGCGCTCGGCGGTCTTCTTGCCGACGCCGCTCACGCTGGACAGCAGGGCGGTGTCGCCGGTCAGGAGGCCCTGCGCGAGCGCGGAGGGCGGCATGGCGGACAGCAGGGCCAGCGCGAGTTTGGGGCCGACGCCGCTCACCTGCGTGAGCAGGTCGAAGAGGCGCAGGCTGTCGGTGTCGAGGAAGCCGTACAGCGTCATGGAGTCCTCGCGGACCACGAGACGGGTGTGCAGTTCGGCCGGGTCGCCGGTCGTCAGGCGGCCCAGGGTGGAGGCCGGGCACAGCAGTTCGTAGCCGACGCCGGACACCAGCAGCACGGCGCTGTTCTCGCGCAGGTCGCGGACCACGCCGGAAAGGAAGGCAATCACGCACTCAGTTTACCGCGCCCGCACTGTTCGGGCCACAGCAGAATGAACACTCCTGAATTCGCCACGTTCAGGGGCATGCACCTGCCGGGGCACGGGTCCCGGCCACCCCGGCCCGGCGTGCTCTAGCATGCCGGGATGACCGGCGAGCCCTCCCCCGCCCCGCCCACCACCCCCGCCCGCCCGTGGTGGGTGCGGCTGTGGCGCGAGTGGCTGCTCGGCGCGGCCCTCCCGGTGTGGCTCGTCGTGACGTTCGGGTTCACGTTCGCGCGCGTGGACGGCAACAGCATGAACCCCACCCTGCACACCGGGGACGTGGCCGTACTCCTGAAGTACCCGCGCTGGCTGCGCGCGTGGGGCCTGTGGGACGGCTACCCGCGCCGGGGCGACATCGTGGTGTTCCGCGCGCCGGCCAGCAGCGAGTACGCCTACCAGGACGGCCCGCTGGGACGCTACCGGCCGTACAACATCAAGCGCGTGATCGGCGTGCCGGGCGACAGCGTCGGCATCCGGGACGGGCACGTCGTGCTGAACGGCCGACCGCTGACGGAACCGTACACGGCCGTCAGCACGGACCGGCCCGAGCAGACCGTGCGGCTCGGGCCGGGGCAGATCTACGTGCTGGGCGACAACCGCATCGTCGGGGAGAGCGTGGACTCCCGGTACTACGGGCCGGTGTCCCTGGCCGACGTGGCTGGCCCCGCGAACCTGCACGTGGGCCTGGGTCAGGCGGGCGAGTCGCCCTGAAACGAGAGGGCCGGAGCGCTGCCGTCGGGGGCGGCGAGGTCCGGCTGGAGGGCCAGGACCGCCGCCCGGAACGAGGCCGGAAGGGGGCGCGAACGGCCCGCGTGCGCGTTCACGGACACGACCTCCACCGTGCACAGCAGTTCCCCGTCACGCTCGACGCGGCACTCGAACACGAAACTGCTGTTCCCGAGCCGCGACACGCGCCCACGCAGGGTCAGCAGGTCGTCGAAACGGGCGGACGCGCGGTACTCGGCCGTGGCGCGCACCACGTACTGGTCGAGTCCCTGCGGGTCGTGCGGCGCGGCCGGGTCCGGCAGCCCGCCCCACGGGGCGAGGCCCGCCGCGCGGAAGTACTCGGTGGTGCACAGGTCCGCGTACATCAGGTAGTGCCCGTTGAACACCACGCCCTGCGGGTCCACTTCCGTCCAGCGCACCCGCAGCGGAAAGGAGAGCGGGTACGTCGCCCCGCCATGCAAGGTTCCAGATACAGGTTCGGTCATGCCCTCATTATTCCGCGCTCACTCCGCGCGGCTACGCTGCCCTCATGAAGACCGAGACTCCCGCCCTCACGACGCGACTCCTGCGCGTCCCGCTGCTGCTCGCGCCGCTCGTGCTCGCCCCGCTCGCGCAGGCGGCCGGGACGGTGCGCGTGTCCGACCCGAAACTCCCGTTCAGCGTGACGCTCCCGAGCAGCTGGGTGGGCGTGAACTTCAAGGACGGCCTGAGCGGCGTGAGCCTCGCGTCGCAGGCGAAGTCGCCCGCCGCACTGATGCGCTTCACGTTCATCCCGAAGCAGGGCAAGACCCTGAACCTGAAGTCGGAATTCATGGGCTTCGAGCAGGCCGTGCGGCAGGGCGGCGCGACCCTGAAGCTCGTGAGCGAGAAGCCCGCCACGTACGGCGGCGTGGGCGGCCTGACACACACGTACGACCTGACGCAGAAAGGCAAGACGCTCCGCATGCAGATCTGGTTCGGGAACGGCAGCAAGAACTTCTACAACTTCCAGCTGACGGACCAGAGCAGCACCTTCGCGAAACGCCAGCCGCAGTTCACGGCGGCCCTCGCCAGCGTGAAGTTCAAGTAACTCAGCAGTTGGGGCGGCTCGGCACAAGGTGTGTGCCGGGCCGCCCGTAGACATGAAGAAACCCCCGCCGGAGCGGGGGTGGAGTGTTAGAGGACGATTACCAGCGGTCGTTGCGCTGGGGACGGCTGTTGCCGTAGCTGCTCTCGGGAGCGGCCTTGGTCACCACGATCTTGGCGGCCTGGGGGCCCTTGCCGTTCTGACCGGGCTGAATCTCGAACTCGACCTCGTCGCCTTCGTTCAGCTTCTTGAAGCCGCTGCCCTGGATGGCGCTGAAGTGCGCGAAGACGTCCGGGCTACCGGGGGTCTCGATGAATCCGAAGCCTTTTTCCGCGTTAAACCATTTCACTTTACCTGTTGCCATATGTCCAACTCCTCAAGCGACAGGGTGATAAATGCTGAAGGTACACCTTCGCACCTGTATCACCATGTGCATAACCGGGATTATGACGCCTCGCGCGGCACAACGCAAGCGCTCCCGGAACCAGGGGTCCGGCAGCATGAGGCGCGCCCGCGCGTGGCACGGCGTTCCGGGGTCGCGGCACGCCCCGTCGCCGGCACCCGGGCGGACGCCCCGGCGGAGGCGCGGGGACTCGGGCGGGGCGGGCGGGGTCGGGGACAGGGGCGGCAGGGCAGGGTGCCGGACGGGACGGTTTGCTAGAATTGTCCGGTTACGACCTGCCGGGCTTCCGCTTCAGGCCACCCGGCGGGCCGCCAGGAGCGCGTCCTTTCCGTGGCCGTGCCGGTGACGGAACGCACGCACAGGCAAGAACCGTATCAAGTCATGCAGGGACAGTCAACGCACACGAGGTGAACAGGAATGGCAGGTCATAGCAAGTGGGCTCAGATCAAACGCAAGAAGGGCGCGAACGACAAGCGGCGCAGCGGCATCATCTCCAAGCACATCCGGGCGCTCACGGCGGCCGTCCGCAGCGGCGGCAGCGGTGACCCGGCCGGGAACCTCTCGCTGAAGAACGCCATCGCGGCCGCGAAGTCCGACAACGTCGGCACGGAGAACATCGAGAACGCCATCAAGCGGGCCGTCAGCAACGCCGACGGCGGCGCAGACTACAAGACCGTGGTGTACGAAGGGTACGGCCCCGGCGGGACCGCGATCCTGATCGAGGCGCTGACCGACAACGTGAACCGCACGGTGGGCGACGTGCGCTCCGTGTTCACGAAGCGTGGCGGCAGCATGGGCAACAGCGGGTCGGTCGCGTGGCAGTTCGAGAGCAAGGGCATCATCCAGCTGGCCGAGAACACCGAGGCCGCGCAGGAGGCCGCCATCGAACTGGGCGCCGAGGACCTGCAGGACGGCGAGGAGGGCCTGGAGATCAGCACGGCGCCCACCGACCTGTACGCGGTGTCGGAGGGCCTCACGTCGCGCGGCTTCACGGTCGTGAACGCCAGCCTGACCATGCTGCCCAGCAACACGGTGTCGGTGGCGGGCGCGGACGCCGACAAGCTCATGACGCTCATCGAGTACCTCGAGGACCTGGACGACGTGCAGAACGTGTACTCCAACGCCGACATGCCCGAGGAAGTCGAGGCCTGACCCTCCCCCACCCGAACGCGGGCGGCCCCACCTCCAGGCGAGCGTGGGGCCGCCCGTCCGCTTGCGGGGTACGCGCGGTGTGTGGCGCACGTCTGTACGCTGCGCGGCTGCGCGTGCCATCCTGAGCCGTGCAGATTCAGCCTGTCCGTTTCGAACGCAGCCCGCAGCTGCACGCCATGATGACCGAGCAGGCGTACCCGGTCGGCGCGCGCGTGGTGGTGCAGGGCAAACGCGGCCCGGAGGTCGCCACCGTGCGCGGCGAGGCCGAAGAGATGCCCGCCACCGGCCGGTACGGCATGATCCTGCAGGAGGCGACACAGGAGGACCTGGAGCGCTGGGCGGAACTGGGCCGCGAGGCCGAGGACCTCAAGTGGCTGCTGCGGGCCCGCGCCCGCGCCCGCAACCTCCCGGTGAAGATCGTGGCGGCCGAGTACACGCTGGACGCGTCGCTGCTGACCGTGAGTTACAGCGCCGAGGAGCGCATCGAGCTGAGCGCCCTGATTCAGGATCTGCGCTCGCACACGCGGGCCCGCGTGAACTTCGCGGCGGTCGGGCCGCGCGAGCAGGCCATGATGCTCGGCGCGCTCGGCGCGTGCGGCAAGGAGAACTGCTCCAGCCACCACCTGCAGGAGTTCGCGCCCGTCAGCATCCGCATGGCGCGCGACCAGCAGCTGCCGCTCAACCCGGAGAAACTGTCCGGCCCGTGCGGGCGGCTGCTGTGCTGCCTGCAGTACGAGCACACGCAGTACATCGAGCTGCTGCAGCACATCCCGCGCAAGAACGCCAAGGTGTGCGTGGAGGGCAGCGGCGCGTGCGGGAAGGTCGTGAAGCTCCACCCGCTGCAGGGCACAGTGGACGTGTACACCGACCAGGGCCTGCTGACGGAAGTGCCCGCCGCCGACCTGCGCGCGCAGAAGGACGCGCCGCAGGAGAACCGCCCTCGCCGCAACGGCTGATCCCGTCCCGGGGCGGCCCCGTGCGGGGTGCGGCGCTTGCAGGGCCGGGAGCGCTCTGCTACACTGTTCGGGCATTTGAAGCGTGACCTCACGTTCAAGTCCGGGTTCTTAGCTCAGTTGGTAGAGCGGCGGTCTCCAAAACCGTAGGTCGTAGGTTCAAGTCCTTCAGGGCCCGCCAGATCCCCCCCGCCTCGCGCGGGGGGTTCTTCTTGGGATGTGCGGCGTGGTATCGTCCGGCCGATGCGCCCCGCGTCCACCCTCCCCTGGCCTCACCGCAGCGCCGCGAACGAGATCGCGTGCGCGCTGCACGCCTGGTGGTGCGCGCACCTGGGCCGCCCCCTGAACTCCGGACGCTGAAGGCCCCCCTTCACCGTCCTCTGCCCGGACCCCGGCAGGCCACGCGCCGCCCGGTGGTCCGGCGACCCCTGCCCCGGAGTTCACATGCCGTACCCCGACGCTGCCGCCACGCACCTCACGCCCGCCGAAGACGCCGTTCCCGCCGACCTGCTCGCCCTGGACGCCACCGACCCGCTCGCACGGACCCGCGACCTCTTCTCGCTGCCGGACAGCGTGCTGTACCTGGACGGCAACAGCCTCGGCGCGCTGCCCGCGCACGTCCCGGACCGGGTCGCGCAGGTCGTGACGCGCGAGTGGGGAGACCAGCTCATCCGTTCGTGGACCGGCGACGCCGCGTGGATGACGCTGCCGGACCGGGTCGCGGCCCGCCTCGCGCCGCTGCTGGGCGCACGTCCGGAGCAGGTGGCCGTGTCGGACAGCACCAGCGTGAACCTCTTCAAGCTGCTGTCGGCCGCGCTGCACCTGCAGGACACGGCGTCCGGCGGGACGCGGCGCGTGATCCTGACGGACGCCGACAACTTCCCCACCGACCTGTACGTCGCGCAGGGCCTGAACGCCCTCCTGCGGGACCGCTACGAGCTGCGGCGCGTCCCGGCGCTGGACCTGGCGGGCGCGTTCGGGCCGGACGTGGCGGTCCTCCTGGCGACCGAGGTGGATTACCGGACCGGTGAGCGCCTGGACCTGCCGGGCCTCACGCGGGACGCGCACGCGCACGGCGTGCTGACCGTGTGGGACCTGGCGCACTCGGCGGGCGCGTTCCCGCTGGACCTGCGCGCGGCAGACGTGGATTTCGCGCTCGGCTGCGGGTACAAGTTCCTGAACGGCGGGCCGGGCGCGCCGTCCTTCGTGTACGTCTCGGAACGGCACCTGGAGGGCGTTCCGGCGTTCCTGAGCGGCTGGATGGGGCACGCCGAGCCGTTCGAGATGGCGCGAGAGTACCGTCCGGCGGCGGGCGCGCGCCGCTTCGTGGTGGGGACGCCCGGCGTGCTGAACCTCGCGGCGCTGGACGCGGCCCTCGAAGTGTTCGGGGACGTGGACCTGCACGCGCTGCGCACCAAGTCGCTCGGCCTGACCGACACCTTCATCCGGCTGATGGCGCCTGTCGCGGCCCGGCACGGTCTGACGCTCGTCACGCCGCTGGAGCACGCGCGGCGCGGCAGTCAGGTGTCGTACCGGCACGCGCGCGCCGGGGAACTCATGACGCACCTGATCCGGGCGGGCGTGATCGGCGACTACCGCACGCCGGACATCCTGCGCTTCGGGTTCACGCCGCTGTACCTGTCGTACGCGGACACGTACCGCGCCGCGCAGCGCACCGGGGCCGTGCTGGACGCCGTGCTCGGCGCAGCGCAGGTGCAGGCGTGAACGCCGCGGGCAGCGCGCCTGCCGGGGACGCGGACGCGCCGGAACGCGCGTACACCGACTTCACGCGCGCCCTGAGTTACGGCGAGTACCTGCAGCTCGACGCCCTGCATGCCGCGCACCGGCCCGTGACGCCCGCGCACGACGAGCACCTGTTCATCGCGGTGCATCACGTGTCCGAGGTGTGGCTGAACCTGATCGTGCAGGAACTGCGGGCCGCCATGACGCTGCTGGAGGCGGGCGTGACGGACGCGCCCCTCAAGATGCTGAGCCGCGTGGTGCGCGCCCAGGAGCAGATGACGAACGCGTGGGAGGTCCTGAAGACCATGACGCCCGCCGACTACCTGCAGTTCCGGGACGCGTTCGGGCAGGCGTCCGGCTTTCAGTCCGCGCAGTACCGCATGATGGAGTTCCTGCTCGGCAACCGCAGCGCCGTCCTGCTGCGCCCGCACGAGCACCGCCCGGACCTGCACGGGCCGCTGCTGGCCGCCCTGCACGCCCCCAGCGTGTACGACCTGACGTTGCGCCTCCTGGCGGCGCGCGGCCTGCCGGTGCCCGCCGAGGTGCTGGACCGTGACCTGACCGTGCCGCACGAGGCGCACCCGGGCGTGCTGGCCGCGTGGCTCGCCGTGTACCGCGACCCGGAACGGTACTGGGACGTGTACGAACTCGCGGAGAAGCTGCTGGACGTGGAGGATAACTTCCGCCGCTGGCGGTTCAATCACCTGACGACGGTGGAGCGCACCATCGGCTTCAAGCGCGGCAGCGGCGGCACGAGCGGCGCCGGGTACCTGCAGCGCGCGCTCGGCACGGTGCTGTTCCCGGAACTGTGGGAGGTCCGCACGCACCTGTAGGGCGCCGCACACCCGGCTCAGGGGACGGGCTGGCCGGACCCTGCCGCCGGAGCGGCGCGCCCTTCGAGCGCCTGGACGCGCGCCTCGAGTTCCGTGACGCGGCGCAGCAGGGCCGCGATCACCAGGGCGTAATGGTCGTACACCTTCGGGCGTTCCATCCTCAGCTCGCCGCTCATCCAGTCCTCGAACAGCTGCCGGGAACGGGCGAGAATCTCGTCGTCCGGCACGTCGCGGTGGTTGCGGCCCTGCAGGATCTCGCGCGCGAGGTTCAGTTCGTCACTCATGCCCGCCATTGTTCCATGCGCGCCGGGGACGTGCGGCCCGCACTGCCCTGCGCGCGGGTGCTCTACACTCCGCAGCATGACGCAAGTTCCTGTGTACGCCCACGGCCCGCTGCGGGTCTCGACGCTCGTGACGGGGCCGGTGCAGGAGAACGCCGTGCTCGTGTGGGGGCCGGAAGGTCAGGGGTTCCTGATCGACCCGGGCGACGACGCCGGGCAGGTGCTGGCGTGGGTGCGGGCGCTGGAAGTGCAGGTGCAGGCGATCCTGCTGACGCACGCGCACTTCGATCACATCGGGGCGGTGCAGCCGGTCCGGGAGGCGCTGAGCGTGCCGGTGTACCTGCACGCGGACGGGCTGGACCTGTACGCGCAGGGCGCACAGAGCGCGGCGCGCTGGAATCTGCCGTTCGTGCAGCCGGACGCGCCGGAGCACGGCATCGTGCAGGGGCAGACGTTCGTGGCGGGCGGCCTGACGCTCACCGCGCGGGAACTGCCGGGGCACGCGCCGGGGCACGTGGTGTTGCTGGCGAGCACCGGCGCGGAGGGCTTCGTGGTGGCGGGCGACACCCTGTTCCAGGGGAGCGTGGGGCGCACGGACCTGCCGGGCGGGAACCACGACCTGCTCCTGGCGGGCATCCGGCAGGAACTGCTGACCCTGCCGGACGACACGGTGGTGTATCCCGGTCACGGCGGGCCGACCAGCGTGGGCCGCGAGCGCGGCAGCAACCCCTACCTGCGCTGACGCGCGCCGCAGGGGAACATTAAGACCGGCAGGGAACGGGGGAAGCGTCAGAGGGATGTGAGTCCACGGCTGGCATGGTGGACGCAGGTGCCTGGAGATGGCCCCGGAGGACCCTTGACTGTCATGACGTACCAGCCGCCCGAACTGCTCCACCCTCAGCCCGCGGCAGGGCCGAGCCCGCTGGAAGGCACCGCCCTGCTGGACGGTCCCGGCCCGGACGCCGTCCTCGTCAGCTGCACGGACGGGTACGCGCACCTGCACGGCCGCACGCCGCAGCAGCTCACCGGTCAGACCATGCCGGGCGTGCCGGACGGGCCGACGGTGACGCGCACCCTGCCGGACGGCCGCACCGTGACGCTGGACGTGACGCGGTCCGCCCTGACGCTCGGCGGCCGCGTCCTCACGCTGGAGAACGTGCGCGCCGTGAGCCTCCGGCCCGGACGGCCCGCCCCCGACAGGGACGCCCCGACCGGACTCGGGGACCGTCGGGCCTTCGAGCAGGACCTCGAGGAGGAACTCGCGCGGGCCGCTCGGCACCGCTACCCCGTCACGGTCCTCACGGCGGACCTCGACGGCCTGAAACGCGTGAACGACGAGCACGGCCACGCGCGTGGCGACGACCTGCTCGGCACCTTCGCGCGAGAGTTGCGCGGCCAGTTCCGCGCGTCCGACCGCCTGTACCGGCTGGGTGGCGACGAGTTCGCCGCCATCCTCGCGCACGCCGACACCACGAACGTCGCCCAGATCCTGATGCGCGTCACGGCCGCCATGACCCACACCCGGCACGCGACCGGCCTTCCCGGCGCCGACGTCAGCGCCGGGTACGCCACCTTCCCCGGTGACAGCGGCTCGCCGGGCGACCTGATCCGCCTCGCGAACGAGCGCATGTACGGCCAGAAACGCGCCCACCGCGGCGTCCGGCCCGGACAGGACTGCGTGACCGGACAGCTGGACCACACCGTGCAGACCGTCGCGCAGCGCACCGTCCGCATGACCTTCGCGCTGCTCGCCCAGGCGACCGACCCGAGCGCCCAGGACTGGGCGGCCCTGCTGGAAGCGGCCGTCCTGACCGTACCGGACGCCGCGGCTGGACAGTTCTGGGTGAGAGGGCCCGCCGGACCCGGACTGGACGCCTTCCAGCTGCGTGCCGTGACGGGCCTCCCCGACACGGACCTGGGCCTGACGCGCACGCCGGACGACACGCTCGCCCTGTACGGCGCGTCCGCCCACGACTGGCAGCACGGCCGCCCGAACATCCATGCACGGACAGACACGGACGGCGCGGCCTCACCGTCCACCATGGACGTGCCGGTCGTCGCGGAACGCGAGGTGCTGGCACACCTGCACCTGCAGGGCACGCCCGGCCGCACCTTCGGTCCAGCCGCGACGCACGCCGCGCTGGAGTTCGCGCAGCAGCTCGCGGCCCTCCTGGCAGGGTGCGCACGCACGCAGCGCGAAACGAGGCGCCGCCAGGAACTCGAAACGCTCGCCGCGCTGAACGTCGCGCTGGGCCGCGCCCGGACGCCCGCCGCCGTCGAAACGGTCCTCACGGAGCAGGCCGCGTCCCTGCTCGCCGCGCAGACCGCCACGTACCTGAAGTACGACCCCGTCACCGACAGCCTCGTCCCCACCGTCACGGTCGGCCGCGCCCGGACGGGGCAGTCGGCCCTGCCGCGCGGCGTGGGCGTCCCCTGGGACGCCGCCGAGCGCGCCTGCATCCTCCGCAGCGACGACACGCACCGCGACCACCCCGCACCGCAGCACGGGCGGCCCGGCGCGGCCCTCGCCACCCTGCACGCTCCCCTCGTCAGCTCCTCCGGGCAGCTGCTCGGCGTGCTCGCCGTGGGCCGCGAAGCGTCCCCCTTCAGCGACCTCGACGTGACCCTCGCGCAGGCCATGACGGGCGCCGCCGCCACCTCCCTCGAACGCAGCGTCGAGGCGGTCGCCGTCCACCAGGCCCGCACGGGCGCCCTGCACGCCGTCGGCCTCGCCCTCGAAGCGCGCGACTTCGAGAGTCCCGGCCACACCGCCCGCGTCGTCGCCCTCGCAGAACGCTTCGCCGAGAGCCTCGCGCTGGACGCCGACCAGAAAGAAGCGCTCCGCGAAGGCGCGTACCTGCACGACATCGGCAAACTCAGCCTCCCCGACGAGGTACTCCTCAAACCCGGCGCGCTCACCCCGCAGGAACGCGTCATCATGCAGACGCACGCCCGCATCGGCTACGACCTCAGCCGCAGCCTCCCCACCCTCCCCGAAGCGTCCCTGCTCATCCGGCACCACCACGAATGGTGGAACGGCAGCGGCTACCCAGACGGGCTCGCCGGACAGCACATCCCGTACCTCGCGCGCGTCTTCACGCTCGTCGACGTGTACGACGCCCTCACCAGCGACCTCCCCTACAAACGCGCCTGGACCCCCAGAGAAGCCGCGCACGGCCTGCGCAGCCTCAGCGGCACGCAGTTCGACCCCACCCTCCTCAAAGCCTTCCTCAGCCTGCTCAAACTCTGACCCGCGCGCCCACACCGCACACCGCCGGAACAGGCAGGACCCACCACCAGCCTCGGGCAGAGCGTCTCTGGGCTGACTGGCAGGCTCGGCCCAGGGCGGCCTGGGCCTCCTTCCGGGTTCGGGCGGAGCGTCTCTGGACTGATGACCTGACACTCGCCTGACCTCAACCCTCAGAATGGGAAGGGTATGAGCCATGTGGTGGTCGTTGAGGATGAAGGAACGGTACGTGACGTGCTCCGCTTTCACCTGGAACGCGCCGGGCTGAAGGTCAGTGCGTTCGAGACGGCGGCGCCCGCCTGGGACGCGTTCGGGACGGCGGACGTGGTGGTGCTGGACTGGATGCTGCCCGGCGAGAGCGGCATCAGCGTGCTGCGCCGACTGCGGCAGCATCCGGAACTCAAGCGCCTGCCGGTCCTGATGCTCACGGCCCGCGCGGCCGAAGCGGAGCGCGTGGAGGGCCTGGAGACCGGAGCAGACGATTACCTGACCAAACCGTTCTCGGCGGCGGAACTCGTGGCGCGCGTCCGTGCCCTGCTGCGCCGCACGCAGACCGAGGTGCCGCAGACGCTGCAGAACGGGCCGCTCAGCATCGACGTGGGGGCCGCCGAAGCGAAACTCGGCGGGGCGCGCCTGAACCTCACGCGGCGCGAGTTCGACCTGCTGGCGTTCCTGACGCAGAACACCGGGCGCGTGTACGCCCGCACCGAACTGCTCGACCGGGTGTGGGGCGCGGATTTCCTGGGCGGCGAACGCACCGTGGACCAGCACATCACGCAGCTGCGCTCCCACCTGCACGACGACCCCGCCCAGCCGGGCTTCCTGGAGACGGTGCGCGGCAAGGGGTACCGCATGCGGCCGTGGCAGGAGAGCGGGACGCTGGGGAGCACCGGGTGAGTGCCGCTTCGGCCATGTCGCCGCACGGCGCGGCGCAACCGGACCGCTGGATCGACGCGCTGCCGCAGGCGGTGGTGCTGTACTGCAGCGCGCCGGGCGGCGGTCAGCGGACCGTGCAGCGCCTGAACGCGGCCGCCGCGCGCCTGTGGGGCGTCACGGACGACCGGGCGCGCGGGCGTCCGCTGCTGGAGGTGCTGCGCCGTCACACGCTGGAGACGCTGTGCGAGCGGGGCGGGGAGCTGGAGCTGGACGTGGCGGGGCGCGCGCTGCACTGTCAGGCGCTGCTGACGGTGGCCGGGCAGGGCCTGAACGCGCTGATCGTGGAAGACGTGACGGACCACCGCCGCCGCGAGGCGGAACTGCGGGAGGCGGCCGCGATCCTGTCGCACGAGTTCCGGACGCCCGTCGCGGGCTTGCGGGGCGTGCTGGAGGCGCTGGAGTACCAGATGCCGCCCGAGATGCAGCAGAGCTTCGTGCGGCAGGGCCTGCAGGAGGTGGAGCGGCTCGCGCGGCTGGTGGAGGACCTCGCGGTGGGGTTCCGGCCCACGCGGGCGCGGACCTTCCCGATCAGCGAGGCGTTCGCGCGGGCCGAGCGGCTGCTCGCGCAGGACGCGGCCCTGACCGGCACGCCCCTGAGTTTCGGGGAGGATCACCTCGTGCGGGCCGACCCGGACAAGCTGCTGCAGGTACTGCTGAACCTGATCGAGAACGCCATGAAGTACGGGCCGCGCGGCGGCGAGGTGCGCGTCGAGACGCGCAACCAGGGCGGGTTCGTGGAGGTGGCCGTGCTGGACGGCGGCGCGAGCGTGCCCGACACCGAGAACATCTTCAAGGCGCACACGCGGGGCGCGGCCGCGACCGGCAACGGGAGCGGCATGGGGCTGTACATCGTGCGGAGCGTCGTGCAGGGCTGGGGCGGTCAGGCGTGGGCGGAACGGCGCGGCGACCAGAACGCCTTCTGCTTCACCCTGCCGTCCGTGGCCGGCCTGATCTGACGCGTCCCTCCTGACCTGCCCTTCCCCTTCATCCTTTACTCTGGAGTCCGTATGCGTGAAGCCCTGGAACAAGACCTGAACAAGGTGCTGAATGGCGCCATGGAAATGCTCGGCACCGTCGAGCGGATGCTGCCCGTCGCGGCGGCCGTCCTGAACGACCGTGACGGAGCGAGACTGGAGGAGGTCCAGGCGCTCGACCGTGAAGTGGACGCGCACGAGGCGCGCATCGAGGCGGAGTGCCTGCGGCTCATCGCGCTGCACCAGCCGGTCGCGCGGGACCTGCGCCTGATCGCGCTGGTCCTCAAGAGCCTGACGGACATCGAACGGATGGGCGATTACGTCGTGCACGTCGCGGAGGACGGCGAGGAACTGAGCCGCGCTCCGGCCCTGAAGCGTTACGTGAACCTCACGCGGATGCTGGAGCGCCTGCAGGAGATGGCGGTCGCGCTGCGCGGGGCGATCGCGGCGCGCAGCGTCCCGGCGGCGCGCGAGGCGCTCACCATGGACGACGAGGTGGACGACCTGTACGAGCAGGTGCAGCGTGAACTGGTGACGTACATGCTGGAGGACCCGCGCAACATCAGCAAGTCCCTGATCCTGATGCGGGTGGGGCGGTCCCTGGAACGGGTGGGCGACCACATGGAGAACGTCGCGGAACGCGTGCAGTACTGGGTGACCGGCGAACGTTGACGCGTGGTGCATGACGTGCGCGCAGCTGAGCGGCACGCGGTGAGGGCCAGTCGGGGGAGCGGCAGTCGCCCCGGGCTGGCCCTCCTGCTGCGTGCCGGGCCACTGATAGCGGCGGTGGTCGGGTGGGGGCTGGCGGTGCAGGCGGGACCGCCGGAGGGGCAGCCCGCGCCGGACCCGCCGGGCGTGAGCGTGTCGCTGCCGCTGCGGGTGGTGGGCAGCACGCCCCTGTGGGTGGGCGGCGCGGTGGGTGAGGCGTTGCCCACCGAGGACGCCTTCGCGGAACTGTACGCGGGCCGGGCGGACCTGGTGCTGGGGACGCTGCCGCCGCCCGTGGCGCCCAGGGGTGTCGCACCTGCCGTGAGCGTGCCGGTGGGCGTGTATGCGGTGAGCGTGGCGTACAGCCTGCCGGGCGTGCAGTTGCGGCTGGACGTACCGACGCTGTGCGCGCTGCTGTCGGGCCGGGTGAGCCGGTGGGACGCGCCGGCGGTCGCGGCGCTCAATCCGGGCGTGCGGCTGCCGGCGTTGCCGGTGCTGGTGAGTGCCCGCACGGCCCGGAACGGGGTGTCGCTGGCGGTGGCGGGCGCGTGCGTGAAGGCGGGCGTGTGGCCGTCCTCGCAGCTGAAGTCCAGCTGGGCGGCGGGCGCGGCGTTCGGGCGGGCGACACTGGGCGCGCAGCGCACGGACCTGAACCTGCCGGGCGCGCTGGCGGTGTTTGCGCTGCAGGCGACGCCGCGCGGGGTGCAGGTGGCACAGTTGCGCGCGCCGGGCGGGGCGTTCGTGTCGCCGGTCAGTGAGCTGGGGGTGACGGTGCCGGGCGCGCCGGGGGTGGCGGTGCTGCCCGGGGAGGCGTTCGGGGTGCTGCGCGCGGCGGACCGGGTGGGCGCGTACCCGCTGCGGGGGCTGGTGTGGGCGTCGTTCCTGCCGGAGCAGGCGTACCGGGACCGGACGCTGGAGCGGGCGCGGGCGCTGCTGAGGCTGCTGGGGACGCTGCGGTCGGGGGGCGGGCGCGGCGTGGCGGGCCTGCCGGTGAACGCGTGGGGTCCGGTCGTCATGACGTTCCTGGGCGCGCGGGTGACGGACGCGGAGTGACGGGTGGGTCGGGGGTGGGGGCGTCCGGCCGGGGGGATTCACCACAGTCGAGCGAACGCTTGTTATACTGGCCTCAAAGTTAGACCAGGTACAACAACCCAGAGTCTTCACCGCCCTCCGGCCGCACGCTGGCGGGCCGCAAGGGAGCAGCATGGACACCCACACCCCGCACACCGGTCCGCAGGAAACCGCCCGCCCCTGGCTGAGCCACTACCAGAACGGCGTGCCCGCCGACCCCACCCTGGACATCGGCAACCTGCCCGCCATGCTGGAACGCACCGCCCTGCGCTTCCCGGACCGCACCGCGCTGCACTTCATGGGCCAGAAATGCACGTACCGGCAGCTGTGGCAGGACGTGCGGCGCTTCGCGGCGGCCCTGCAGCAGCAGGGCGTGCAGCCGGGCGACCGCGTCAGCATCATGCTGCCCAACTGCCCGCAGTTCGTGGTCGCGTTCTACGGCGCGAGCCTCGCCGGGGCCGTCGTCGTGAACACCAGCCCGCTGTACGTCGCGCCGGAACTCACGCATCAGCTGCTCGACAGCGGCAGCGAGACGCTCGTCATCCTCGACAGCTTCTACCCGCGCTTCGAGGCGGACCGCGTGCCGGGCGTCAAGCGCGTCATCGTGACCGGCGTGCAGGACGCCCTCCCCTTCCCCAAGAACCTCCTGTACCCGCTGCGCGAACGCATGCAGGGCCACGCCGCCACGCCGCCCAGCGGTGAGCGCGTGCACCAGATGCAGGCCCTCATCCACGCGCAGCCGACAGGCGTGCAGCCGCGCACCGTGCCGCTCGCGCCGGACACGCTGGCGCTGCTGCAGTACACGGGCGGCACGACCGGCACTCCCAAGGGCGCCATGCTCACGCACGGCAACCTGATCGCCAACACCGTCCAGGCGAGCGCGTGGATGCCGGACCTGCAGATGGGGCAGGAGGTGCTGCTCGCCGCGATTCCCTTCTTCCACGTGTACGGCATGACGACCGCCATGAACATGGGCGTGCTGATCGGCGCGACCGTGGTGCTCGTCCCGAACCCGCGCGACATCAAGATGCTGCTGACGCTCGTGCAGAGCATGAAGCCCACCCTGTTCCCCGGCGTGCCCACCATGTACGGCGCGATCAACGCGCACCCCGACACGCCCAGGTACGACCTGACCAGCATCCGCGCCTGCATCTCCGGCAGTGCGCCCCTGCCGCACGAGACGGCCCGCCGCTTCCGGGAGATCACGCGCGGCGCGAACCTCGTGGAAGGCTACGGCCTGACCGAGGCGAGCCCCGTCACGCACTGCAACCCTGTCACGGGCGAACAGCAGCTCGGCAGCATCGGCCTGCCCGTGCCGGGCGTGTACGCGTACGTGGCCGCCCCGGACGGCACGCCCCTCCCGAACGGCGAGGCGGGCGAACTGTACGTGTCCGGCCCGAACGTCATGGCCGGGTACTGGCAGCGCGACGAGGAGAGCCGCGCCACCCTCCCCGTCCGCGCGGGACGCACGTGGCTCAGGACGGGCGACGTGGCCGTCATGAGTGACGACGGGTTCTTCCGGATCGTGGACCGGCAGAAGGACGTGATCATCGCGGGCGGCTTCAACATCTACCCGCGCGAGGTGGAGGAAGTGCTGTACGCGCACCCGGCCGTGCAGGAGGCCGCCGCGATCGGCGTGCCGCACCCGCACCGCGGCGAGACCGTCAAGGTCTTCGTGGTGTTCCGGCCCGGCATGCAGGCCAGCCAGAACGAACTGGAAAGCTGGTGCCGCGAGCGCCTCAGCCCCTACAAGGTCCCGAAACTGTACGAGGTGCGCAGCGAACTGCCGAAATCGGCGGTCGGGAAGGTCCTGCGCCGCGCGCTGGCCGACCAGGAACGCGCCGCCCCGAAAGCCGCAGGCTGACCGGACCGCACGCCCCGCGCCGCGCCGTGCATGGGCATCCACACGCAGACCACCGCCTGAGGGGCCATACCCTTCTCAGGCGGTGCGTGCATTATCATGGGTCCCTATGGCCTATACCATTCTGGTTGCCGACGACGAACCAGCGATCCGGACCATGCTGGAGGTCATCCTTTCGGCAGACGGTCATGACATCGTCGCAGTCGCTGACGGCAAATCTGCACTCGATTACCTGCGTGACCACACGCCCGACGCCATGCTGCTGGACGTCAAGATGCCGTTCATGGACGGCTTCGAGATCTGCTCGCGCGTGAAGCGCATCAAGCGCCTGCGCAACGCGCCCGTGCTGCTCCTGACCGGCTTCGACGACGATCAGACGCGCGACCATGCCAAGCTGGTCGGCGCGGACGACATCGTGTACAAGCCGCTGTCCGGCAAGAACCTGCGCGGACGCGTCAATCAGCTCATCGAAGCCCGCCGGAGTTGAGGCGGGCCGTTCCAGGCACCGTGACCCTCACCGTGACCATACCCTCCCCCACTCCCCTGACCACTCCCGGGGCCACCCGATGACGGCGCGCGTCCTGACGGGGCGGTTCTTCAAGCTGCTGTTCTCGCTGCTGCTCGCCGTGGTGTTCGCCGCGCTCGGCGTGGCCGTCACGTTCGGGCTGCGCTGGTCGAAGAACCTGCCCGACTACCGTGCCCTGGACTCCCTGACGCTGGGCGCCGTCACGCAGGTGTACGCCCGCGACGGCTCGCCGCTCGGCACCATGATCCCCAAGATCGGGGACACCAACGTCAGCCGCACCCTGGTGTCGCTCGACGAGATCAGCCCGTACATGACGGCCGCCCTCATCAGCAACGAGGACCGGCACTTCTTCGAGCATTACGGCCTCGACCCGAACGGCATCCTGCGGCAGTTCCGGCGCCTGTCGCAGAACGAGAACGTGCAGGGCGGCAGCACCCTCACGAACCAGCTCGTCAAGAACACCCTGCTCGCCGACTACCAGAACGCCCGCACCGCCGAACGCAAGGTCAAGGAGTGGCTGCTGTCGGTGCAGGTGGAACGCAGCTTCACCAAGGAAGAGATCCTTCAGGACTACCTGAACATCATCTACTGGGGGGACGGCGGGCCGGTCGAACTGTACGGCATCTACTCGGCGGCGCAGGCGTACTTCGGAAAGACGCCCCGGCAGCTGGACCTCGCGCAGAGCGTGTACCTCACCACCCTGATCCCCGGCCCGGGCCTGTACTACCCGAACTACACGCGGCAGCGGCCCCTGATGAAGGCGCTGCTGGACCGCATGGTGGAGGACCACTGGGTGACGCGCGCCCAGGCGGACGCCGCGTGGCGCGAGGACCTGCAGCCGCGCGGCTGGAAGATCCGCTACGACGCGAGCGGCAACGTCGTGCAGGCGCAGCTCGTGAACCGCAAGCTCACGTACCTGAAGGCCGTCAGCACCGCGCGCGCGCCGCACTTCATGCAGCAGGTGCAGCAGGAACTCGTGAACCGTTTCGGGCGCGAGAAGGTGTACGGGTCCGGCGGGCTGCGCGTGTATACCACCCTCGACCCCAAGGCGCAGGACGCCGTGGAGGCCGCGTCCCGCAACGCCCGCGTGCCGTCCGGCACGACGCTCGCCGCCGTCGTCTCGGACCCCTACACGGGCGAGGTGCTCGGCATGATCGGGCAGAAACTGAACGGCAACGCGCCGCCCGCCGACTGGAACAACGCCGCGCAGGGCCAGCGGCAGATCGGGTCGAGCATCAAGCCGCTGCTGTACACCACGGCGCTCAGCACCGGCATCGGGCAGCTCGACCGGTACCTCGACACGCCCATCAGTTACCCCTGCCCGAGCTGTGCGGGCGGAAAGTACGAACCGAAGGACTTCGAGGGCGAGATGACGAACCGCGACATGACGCTCCGCGAGGCGCTCGACCGTTCCCTGAACCTGCCCACCGTGCGCCTCGCGGACAAGATCGGCCTGCCGACCTTCTTCGGGAAGCTGCAGGAACTGAACATCCCGCCGAACGACGGGACGGGCCTCGCCGCGGCGCTCGGTGCGGTCGAGACGACGCCCGTGAAGATGGCGGCCGCGTACGCGCCCTTCGTGAACGGCGGCATGTACCGCGCGCCGCGCTACATCACGCGCGTCACCACGGCCCGCGGCGAACTGCTGTACGACAGCGCCAGCGAGGTCGGGCAGGCGCACCGCGTGTGGACGCCGCAGGTGGCGTACCTGGGGCTCGACATGATCAAGGGCGTCGTGGACGACCTCGGCACGCGCGAGGGCGGCTTCTCCGAACCGGCACGCATCGAGGGCTGGCCCGTGGGCGGCAAGACCGGCACGAGCACCGGCCCGAAGGACCTGTGGTTCGTGGGCGTGAACCCGTACTACGTGGGCGCCGTGTGGATCGGCAAGCAGCAGGGCGGCAACATGGCGTACAACATCTACTCGGGCGTGTGGGCGCCGCCCATCTGGCACAACATGATGGCGCCCCTGCTGAAGAACAAGACGGTGCGGGACTTCGCGCAGCCGCAGGGCATCACCTTCGCCGAGCATCCCGACACCGGCCCCTACGCGAAGGTCAAGGTGGCGCTCCTCGACCCGGCCTTCCGGAACGCCGCGAACACCGAGACGCAGACGCTGCCGACCGCGCCCACCTACAGTGAGGCGAGCCTGCCGCCCACGGCGGGCGGCGTGGTCGTGAGCCTCGACCGCCTGACCCTGAAGCTCGCGAACGAGTTCACGCCGCCCGACCGGATCGTGCAGCGCCGCGTGAGCGTGGAGGAACTGCCCGCCTTCGCGCCGGACAGCGCCCCGACGCCCCTCACGGAACAGAAGGCCGACCCGGCCCTCGTGAAGAGCCTGAACGCTGCCGCCGGCACCACCGACGGCATCCCCAACGCCCCCAGGAACTGACCCGAACCCGGTCTCCCGCCGCCGCCCCGCCCGGGCGGCGGCGTCCTGATGTGCCGCTCACTTCCCTCCCCTACCCTGAAGGCATGAGCCGCCCGCGCCTGCCCATCCGGCCCGCCCCGCTGACCCTGCTGCTCCTCACGCTCGGCATGTCCGGCCTGACGAGCGCCCGCGTGCGGCTGGGAGACGCGCTCCCGCCGCACCCCTGGCAGGACAGCGGACGGGAACTGGTGGTGCTGTACTCGCACGACTGCGGCGACATCGGCCCGCTCTGGACGGCGCTCACGCAGGCGGGCCTCCCCATCCGCGCCGTGAACCCCGAAGACGTGCCCGCACCCGCGCCCGGCGGCCTGTCCCCGTGGCGCGGGGAGGACGCCACCCGCTTCTCGCGCGCACTGAAGGTCAGTGCGTACCCGGCGGTGCTGCTGGTGCAGGACGGCCGCGTCCTGAACGCCTGGGAGGGCGACTTCGTGGCCGGTGACGTGCCCGCCCTGAAGTGATGGGCGGCGGGGCATCCCTCCCCCGGAGGCCCTGCTAGGATGCCCGCATGACCGCCGTTCCGGACCTGACGCTGCCCGGCCTGAGCCTGGCCTTCCTGGCGGGCCTGATCTCGTTCCTGAGTCCCTGCGTGCTGCCGCTGGTCCCCAGTTACCTGGGCGTGATCGGCGGGGCGCGCGCGCCGCTGTGGCGCGCGGCGGGCTTCATTCTGGGCTTCGGGGTGGTGTTCATCGCGCTGGGCGCGACGGCCAGCGCGCTCGGGTCGCTGCTCGCGCCGCACAAGATCCTGCTGGGGCGCGTGGCGGGCGTCCTGATCGTGTTCTTCGGCCTGCTGATGCTGGGCGTGTTCCGCCTGCCCCTCATGATGCGCGACACGCGCGGCATGGCGGGCGCCGACCGGTACGGCCCGGTCGCGCTGGGCGCGGCGTTCGCGTTCGGGTGGTCGCCGTGCCTGGGGCCGGTGCTGGGCAGCATCCTGGGCCTCGCGGCGAGCAGTGCCAGCCTGGGGAGCGGCGTGGGTCTGCTCGCCGTGTACACGCTGGGGCTGGCCGTGCCGTTCCTGCTGGCGGCCGTGCTGTGGGAACGGCTGGGCCTGCGTCGCCTGAACCGCTTCACGCCCGTCTTCGAGCGGGTGGGCGGCGCGGTGCTGGTGCTGGTGGGGCTGCTCATGGCGAGCGGCGAGTTCACGCGGCTCGCCGGGTACGCGTACGCGCTGCTCCCGTCGTGGTTGCAGCTCTGAACGCCCCCGCGCCCACCGAGCAGCGTGACGGCACGCCCGCCGTGCAGCTGCGGCAGGTGTGGCTGCGGCTGGGACGCGACGCGGTCCTGCGGGACCTGAATCTCGACGTGACGGCGGGCGAGGCCGTCACGCTGCTCGGCCGGAACGGGGCAGGCAAGAGCACGCTGCTGCGCCTGATCGCTTCGGCCGTGTCGCCCACGCGCGGCGAGGGCCGCATCTTCGGGTACGACCTGCGCGACCGGCAGAGCGTGCGCGACCACGTGCACCTGCTCGGGCACGACCTGGGCCTGTACCCGGACCTGACGCCCCGCGAGAACCTGCACTTCGCCCTGCGCATGCACACCCAGACGGGCGACGTGGACGCGGCCCTCGCGCGGGTGGACCTGACGCGCGCCGCGGACCGCCGCGTGCGCTTCCTGTCGGCAGGCATGAAGAAACGCCTCGCCCTGACGCGCCTCACGCTGCTGTCCCGCCCGCTGGCGCTCGTGGACGAACCCTTCGCGAACCTCGACGCGCAGGGCCGCGAACTCGCCATCGAACTGCTCACCGAGGCGAGAGCGGCAGGCAGCACCTTGATCGTCGCGGCCCACGAGCCGGAACTCAGCCTGCGCGTCGCGGCCCGCGCCCTGACCCTCGACGGCGGACGCATCGTGGAGGCGGACGCATGAGAAACGCCGTGACGCTCGCCCTGAAGGACGCGCAACTCGCGGGACGCACGCGGGACACGCTGCTCAGCACCGCGTTCTTCGCGGGCCTGCTGCTGCTCGTGCTCGGCATCGGGCTGGGGTCCGGCATCGGCACGGAAGCCGCGCAGCTTCGGCCCGCAGCGGCCGGAGCCGTCTGGAGCGCCCTGGCCCTCGCGGCCGCCGTGGCCGCCGGACGCGCCTTCGCGGCCGAGCAGGAAGCGGGCGCGCTGGAAGCGCTGACACTGTACCCCGGCCCGCACGGCGGCCTGTACCTCGGGAAGCTGCTCGGCACCCTCCTGCAGATGCTGCTGCTGTCCGTGGTCGTCGTGCCGCTCGGCCTGCTGTTCTTCGGCGCGCTCGGCGCGGGCGTCGCCGTCCCCTGGCCCGCCCTGACGCTCACGGTGCTGCTCGGCGTGCTGGGCCTGTGCGCGTCCAGCACCTTCTACGCCGCCATCACCGTCAACCTGCGCGCCCGCGAAGCCCTCCTGCCCGCCCTGGCCTTCCCCGTCCTGATCCCCGTGGTCCTCGCGAGCGTGCAGGCCACGCGCCTGCTGCTGCTGGGCGGCTGGAGCGCCGAGGTCGGCACGTGGCTCACGTTCCTGACGGCCTTCGATCTGTCCGTCATCGTGATCTCCACCCTGCTCTTCCCGTACGTGCTGGAGAACTGAACCGGACGCCGTCCCGGCCCTGCGGGGTGACCCTGCGCGCCCGCCCCTGACCGGACCGAACCCATCTACACCCCGGACGTCTACCCGGACCCGTGTGATCTACACTCGGGATCATGTCTCTTCGGTACCTCGAAGCCGATGCCACCCTGCCGCAAGGACCGGGGCCGAAACTGCTGGTCCACGTCTGCAACGACATCGGGGCCTGGGGCCGGGGCTTCGTGCTAGGCCTGAGCCAGCGCCACACAGAGCCAGAACGCCGCTACAAGGCCTGGGCGGCCGGGCGGGAGGACCTGCCGTTCGAACTGGGACAGGTGCAATTCGTGACGGTCACGCCGGACCTGATGGTCGCCAACCTGATCGGTCAGCACGACATCGCCCGCAAGGGTCAGGCGCAGGACCGGCCACCGGTACGATATGAGGCCATCCGGGAGGGATTGGGGCGCGTTAAGACCGAGGCCCAGCGCCAGGGGGCGAGCATCCACATGCCGCGCATCGGTGCGGGGCTGGCAGGCGGTGACTGGCAGGTCATCGAGCAGATCGTCGAAGAGGAACTGGTCGCCCACGGCCTGAGTGTCACCGTCTATGACTTCCCACAGTCCAGGGACCAACGAGTACGGTTTTGATCCGATTCCAGGGATGCCGGGAACAGCACCGACATCCCTTCTTGGGCAAAACAGCGCCCTGCAGGACGCTCGCCCGCTTCCACCTCCTCAAAACCGTACTCGTTGGTGCTCGCGTCGCTCGGCTGAACTCCAAAAGTTCAGCTCAAAATCGTATGACTACCGGACCGATACCTTCCGGCCGCCAGTAGAAAGCAGGGCCGGGCAGTGCGGCGAGGACGTGCCCGGAGTGGAGTCCGGGCCGCAGTCATCCGGGACTCTCATCCTTGTTCCTCACGCGTCCGGACGGCATGATTGGGGCATCGCGGCGTGAATCGGGACAGCCAGAAAGACGCCTCACGGTCTGGCACGCGCCGCCGGGAGAGAATGAATCATGACGTTGTCCACAACGCAAGCCAAATCGGATCGCCTGACGCCGGCGCTCGGCGTGTTGACGCTGGTGCTGATGCTCGTCGGGCTGTATGTCGGTCTCACTTCTCCGCCGGACGTGAATCAGGGAACGCTGGTGCGGATCCTGTTCATTCACGTGCCGGCCGCGTGGCTCAGTTACCTCGCGTACGGCGGGACGGGCCTGTTCGGGCTGCTGTATCTCGTGACGCGTCAGCGGCGCTTTGACCGGCTGAGCATGAGCAGTGCCGAGATGGGGCTGATGTTCACGGTCGCCACGATCATCGTGGGGATGCTGTGGGCCAAGCCGACGTGGGGCGCGTACTGGGTGTGGGAGCCGCGCCTGACGACCACTGCCCTGAGCCTCGTGATCTACGGCGGGTACCTGCTGGTCCGCTCGCTGATCGAGGAGCCGGAGCGGCGGGCGCGCGTGTCGGCGGTCATCGGGATCGTGGGGACGCTGTACGTGCCGGTGAACTACATGGCGGTGGAGTGGTGGCGCGGCATTCACCAGACGCAGACGCTGAAGCTGCTCGGCAGCGTGGGGTTCGCGGCGTCCCCGGCGTACGGGATCGCGCTGGCGGTCATGACGGTGGCGTTCACGGTGCTGTACGTGTACCTGCTGCGCGTGCGCGGCAAGATCGCGTTGCTGCAGGAGGAGCGCGAGGAGCGCGAGTTCGAGACGCTGGGGGCGGTGACGGCACGTGGATAAGTTCAGCGGGTACGTGATCGTGAGTTACGTGGTGACGTTCGCGGTGCTGTTCGGGTACCTGGGGTGGCTGTGGCTGCGGTTGCGGCAGGAGCAGCGGGAGCAGGGCCGGAAGTGACGACCTCGCCCACCATGCTGCCGCAGGCGCGGCGCCGCAGGCGCAGTCCGCTGCCGGTGCTGTTGGGCGGCGCGGCACTGCTGCTGCTGCTGGGCTTCATCGTGTTCGGGAACCTGAGCCGCAGCCTGGAGTACTTCGTGACGCCCACCGAGTACAAGGCGCAGAGCGAGCAGTACGTGGGCCGCACCATCCGTCTGGGCGGGCTGGTGCGCGGCGCGAAGTACGACCGGCAGTCCCTGAAACTGAACTTCACCGTCACGGATTACGGCGCGAGTTACCCGGTGCAGTACCAGGGGGCCGTGAGTGACCTCTTCAAGGAGAATCAGGGCGTGGTGGTGCGCGGCGCGTTCACGCCCGCCGGGGTGTTCGTGGCGAACGAGCTGCTCGTGAAGCACTCCGAGGAGTACCGCGTGCCGACCTCGCAGGCCGACATCAAGAGCATGCTCAAGGATACGAAATGACGCCGCGCAGACTGGCGCGGCTTGACGGCCGGAGGTCATGATGCTGAACCTGCTGTCCTTCCAGGCGAGCGCCCTCGGGACGCTCGGCGAGATCGGTCTGCTGGGCGCGCTGCTGTTCACGCTGGTGGGCCTGTGGCTGGCCGTGATGGGCGGCGTGCGGCACGATCCGCGCGCGACCGAGGGTGCGCGCCGCAGCGTGTGGGCGGTGTTCGGGTTCCTGACGCTGTCGGTGCTGGTGCTGGAGGTCGCGCTGCTGCGGGACGACTTCTCGGTGCGGTACGTGGCGGCGCACTCGATGCGCGTGTCGCCCACCTGGGTGAAGGTCACGACGCTGTGGGCGGCGCTGGAGGGCAGCATCCTGCTGTGGGCGTGGATTCTGTCGCTGTACGCGTTCGTGCTGAGCCTCACGCTCAGGCGTGATGCGCTGCGCCCGTGGGCGCTCGGCGCGATGTTCGTGTCGCTGCTGTTCTTCGTGGGGGTCGTGGCAGGCATCGCGAGTCCGTTCACGCCGCTCGCGCAGGTCCCGTCGGACGGTGCCGGGCCGAACCCGGCGCTGCAGAACCACTGGATGATGGCGGTGCACCCGGTGCTGCTGTACCTGGGCTTCGTGGGCCTGAGCGTGCCGTTCGCGTACGCGGTGGCGGCCCTAGTGACGGGGCGGCTGTCGGAGCACTGGATCGCGGTCACGCGCCGCTGGACCCTGACGGCGTGGCTGTTCCTGACGGCGGCGATCGTGGCGGGCGGCTGGTGGAGTTACGAGACGCTCGGCTGGGGCGGGTACTGGGCGTGGGACCCGGTCGAGAACGCCAGCTTCATTCCGTGGCTGCTGACCACGGCGTTCCTGCACAGCCTGCAGATTCAGGAGCGTCGCCGTCAGCTGAAGGCGTGGAACATCTGGCTGATCGTGCTGGCGTACAGCAGCACGGTGCTGGGCACGTTCCTGAACCGCAGCGGCATCGTGCAGAGCGTGCACGCCTTCAGCAACGGGCCGGTCGGCGCGGTGTTCCTGGGCTTCCTGGCGTTCCTGCTGGTGGCGGGCATCGCGCTCGCCGCGTGGCGCAGCCCGTACCTGCGGGACGAGGGTGAGCCGAGCGCCGTCCTGAGCCGCGAGAGTGCCTTCCTGACCGGCAACTGGCTGTTCCTGGTGTTCAGCGCGATGGTGCTGCTGGGCACGCTGTTCCCGGTGCTGGTGGAGGCCGCGACCGGCAAGAAGACCAGTGTGGGCGCGCCGTTCTTCGACGCGTTCGCCATTCCGCTGGGGCTGGCGCTGCTGTTCCTGATGGGGGTCGGGCCGCTCCTGCCGTGGCGGCGCGCGGCGGGCGAGCGCCTGCTGATGGCGCTGCGCGTGCCGGGCGGGGCGGGCGTGCTGGCGCTGCTGGTGGGCCTGCTGTTCGGGCTGCGCTCGCCGGGCGTGCTGCTGACCGTGGCGCTCGCCGCGTACAACATTGCGGGGCTGGCCGTGCTGACGGGCCGGGCCGCGCGGGAACGCGGGAGCTTTCCGGCCCTGCTGCGCGAGCAGCCGCGCCGGTACGGGGCGTACACGGCGCACGCGGGCCTGGTGGTGCTGGCGCTCGGCGTGGCGTTCAGCGGCGCGTTCAAGTCGAGTGCCGAGGTGACGCTCACGCGCGGGCAGCCCATGCAGCTGATGGGGCACACGGCCGTCCTGCAGGGCCTGGAGCGCCGGGAGTACGCGTACGGCAGTTCCGCCATCGCGACCGTGACGCTCGACGGGCAGACGTACACGCCGCGCAGCAACCTGTACGTGCAGGGCGGCAACACCCTGTACCCGACGCCTGCCGTGCGGTACGGGGTGTTCGGGGACACGTACCTCGTGACGACCAATCTCGACCCGAAGAACGGCTGGGCGAGCGTGCGTCTGATCTCGTCGCCGCTCGTGTCTTGGATCTGGGTGGGCATGCTGATCATCGTGGCGGGCGCGGGCCTGACGCTGGTGCAGCCGCGCCTCGCGGCGCGCCGCCCGGTCCCGGCGGGCGCCGTCGCGGCCGACTGAATCCGGTCCCGGCTGTCCCGGCCGCCTCCTGGCTGCGGGCGGCTCTCCCCTCCCCCACTCCGCCGCGTCCCGCTGCGGCGCGTCAATCCAAGGAACGACCATGACTGACTCTCCTTCCTCGCCCTCCGCCCCTGCCTCTCCGCCTGCGCCCACGCCCGCGTGGCGGCGGTTCGTGCCGCCCGTGCTCGCGGCGGTGCTCGTCGCGGCGCTCGGGGTGGGCCTGCTGCGCGGCAACGGCACGCAGGACGGCGGGCCGCTCGTCGGGAAGGCCGCGCCGGACTTCACGCTGCAGACGATCGACGGGGGCCGCGTGAGCCTCGCGTCCCTGAAGGGTCGGCCCGTCGTGCTGAACTTCTGGGCGTCGTGGTGCGTGCCGTGCCGGGACGAGGCGCCGCTGCTGCGTGACCTGTCCGAGAAGCAGAGCGCGAACGGGCTGGCCGTGGTGGGCGTGGTGTTCTCCGACAAGGACCTGAAGTCCGTGCGGTCCTTCGTGCAGGAGTACGCGCTGGCGTACCCGAGCCTGCTCGACCCGAACCTGAACACCGCCATCACGTACGGGGTGAGCGGCGTGCCGGAGACGTTCTTCATCGACAAAGGCGGCATGGTGCGCGGGTACGATCAGGGTGGCCTGACGCGCGAGCGGCTGCAGGCGGGCCTGACGAAGATCGGGGTCGCGTTTTGAGCGCCGTCGCCCGGCAGGCCCCTGCACGTGCAGGGCGGGTGACCGTGCGGCTCGCGCTGTGCGGCCTGCTGTGGCTGACCGCCGGGGCCACCCTGGGCACTGTGCAGGCACAGCAGTCAGTGCAGACGCCGCAGACTGCTCAGGTGCAGGCCACTCAGACACGGACGGCCGGGCAGACGCAGGCGGCCCAGGAGCAGCAGGCCCCGGCGGCCGGACCGGCCCTCACGGCCGTGCAGGAGGCTCGCGCGCAGGCCGTCGGGCGCACCATCCGCTGCCCCGTCTGCCAGGGCCTCCCCATCACCGAGAGTCCCAGCGACCTGAGCCAGTCGATGCTGCGTGACCTGCGCGGGCAGGTGGCGGCAGGCCGCAGCGACGACCAGATCACCACGTACTTCGCGCAGCGGTACGGGGACACGGTGCTGCTCGACCCGCCCCGGCGCGGCGTGAACCTGCTGCTGTGGGCGGGGCCGGTCGTGGCGGCCGTGCTGGGCGGCGCGTGGCTGCTGTCGTACCTGCGCGCCCGCGAACGGCAGGCAGCCCCCACGCCGGACGCGGGCCCCCTCGCGGACGACCCGGGCGACGACACGCCCGACGCGTACCTCGCGCAGGTGCGTGCCGAGGCCGGACGGAGGCAGCCGTGACGGCCGCCCTGAGCCTCACCCTGCTGGGCCTGATGCTGGTGGCGGCCGTCCTGCTCGTCCTGGCGCCCCTGCGTGGCCGCGTGAGCGACCCGGACGCGCTGGAGCGCGGGCAGCTGGAGCAGGAACGCGACCGGCTGTTCGGCGAACTGCGGTCCCTGCCGGACGCGCAGGAGGGCCGCCGTCCGGAACTCGAGGGGCGCGCCGCGCGCCTCCTGCGGCAGCTGGACGGCATGCCGCCCGCCCCGAAAGGGTCGCTGCCCGCGCCGCTCCTGTGGGGCGGGCTCGCGCTGGCCGCCGTGCTGGTGGCGGTGGGGGCCTTCACGTTCATTCCGCGCTGGCAGCTGGGCGGCCTGAACGGCAGCGAGGCGCAGACCGTGAAGACCGCCCTGCAGCTGCCCGGCCTCGCGCAGCGCGCCCGGCAGAGCGGCCGCGTCCGCGACGAGCTCGCGTGGGGCAAGGCCGCCTTCGACGCCGGGCAGTACGATCAGGCGGCCAGCGCGTACGCCGCCGCCCTGAAGCAGGACCCGCGCCAGCCGGAAGCACTCCGGCGGCTGGGCATCATCCTGCTCACCCGTGACGACCAGAACGGCCAGACCGCCAAGCCGAACGATCAGGCGTTCCTGCTCATCCGGACCGCCGCGCAGCTCGCACCGAACGACCCGGAAAGCCAGCTGCTGCTGGGCTTCGCGCTCTCCCGCTACGGGCAGGACACGCTCGCCCTGACGGCCCTGGAACGCTACCGCAGCCTGAACCCGCAGGGCCGCGACGCGGACGACATGATCGCCGCGCTGCGCGCCCGCCAGAACACCAGCGATCCGGGCCTCAGCACCTTCGCCGCGAACTGCGCCAGCTGTCACGGCGCGGGCGGCAACGGCGGCATCGGCCCCAGCCTCCGCATGGCGGGCCTCACGCGAGACACCCTGGCCGCCGTCGTCCGCAACGGCAAGGGCACCATGCCCGCCTTCCCGCAGATCACCGGCCGGAACCTCACGGCACTCCTGGCACTCGTGGAAGGCTGGCAGAAGTAGATGCCGACCCGCCGCGCGCTGCTGGAACGCTGGTGGCTGCTGCCGGTCGGCCTGACCGGCGCGGCCTTCGCGGGCCTCGGCCTGTACGCCGCCCGCGTCAGCCGCAAGAGCGTGCCCGGCCAGCCGCGCTACACGGCCGCGCCCGCGCAGCGCGTCGCGGCCCTCGCCGCCCTGAAGGCCGAGTGGAGCGAGACGCCGTTCACGTACGCCGCGCGCCCCTGCACGCTGCTGCGCCTGCCCGCCGCGACCATCGGCAGCGTGCAGGTGAACGGACGGCACTACGCGGCGTACTCGCGCGTCTGCACGCACCTGGGCTGCACCGTCAACCTCGTGCGCGACACGGAAGTGCTCGCCTTCTCCTTCAACTACCGCCCGACCGACCCGGCGAGACAGCACCCGTACCTCGGCTGCCCCTGCCACTACAGCGTGTTCGACCCGCAGCAGGACGGCGAGGCCGTGTTCGGCAAGGCGCACCTGCCGCTCCCGCGCGTGCGGCTGGAGGTGCGCGGCACGGAGCTGTGGGCGACCGGCATCGAGCCCGCGCCTGCCAACGTCGGATGACCGGGCCTCACGGCGTGACCGTCACGCTCGGCGACCTGCACGCGTGGCTGCGCGGTCACCTCGGACCGGACGCGGACCTGCACGGCGACCCGCTCACGCCGGTCACGAACCTCGCCCTGGCCCTGGAGCCGGGTGACCTGCCGGACCCGCCCGGCACGGACGCCGTGTGGCTGCACCGCTCCCGCCACGTGACGCCGGGGTGGGCGCACGTGCCACGCCTGACCTCGCACGACGGGTTCGACGCGGCCCTCACCACCGGCGAGAACTGGCCGCTCGCACGCGCCCTCGGGTGGCAGGACGTGCGCGCCGTGACCCTTCCACGGGCCGCCGGGCTGCTCGCCACGCCCCCGCAGGCCACCTGGCCGGAACTGGTGACGGCCCTGGAAGCCGAGTTCGGCGGCTCCGAGGCGCTCGTCCCGCCGGAACGGCCGGACGTGACCCGGCTCGCCCTCATGAATGCCATGCGGCCCGAACTGCTGACCGCCGTGGCTGCCGAGGGCGCGCGGGTGTACGTCACCGGGCAGCTGCGGCCCGGCGCGCTCGCTGCGGCGCGGCAGCTCGGGCTGGGTGTGATCGCCGTCGGCCACCGCCGCAGCGAGGCGTGGGGGCTGCGGCAGCTGGCGGGCGACCTTCGGGCCACGTTCCCGGGACTGAGGACTGAGATCCACCCCTGATCCGGTGCTCAGCCGGGCGGGACGTGTGCCACACTGGGTGGCGTGACCGTTCCCGACCTTCAGACGGCCGAGGCCCTTCTGCTGGACGCCGAGGCCATGAATCCCGGCCGGTGGGTGCCGCACACCCGCAACGTGGCGCTCGCGGCCCGCGTGATCGCCGAGCACCACCCGCACCTCGATCCGGAGCGGGCGTACGTGCTGGGCCTGCTGCACGACATCGGGCGGCGTACCGGCCCGAACGCGGACCGGCACATCCTCGACGGGCACGATCACCTGATGCGCCTCGGGTACGCGGACGCGGCCAGGATCGCGCTGACGCACAGTTTCCCCGGGCAGCGGGTGGACGAACTGATCGGCGCGTGGGACGGCACGGCGCAGGAGTTCGGGCGGCTGGAGGCGCTGCTGCTGGCCGCGCAGTACACCGAGGAGGACCGCCTGATTCAGCTGTGTGACCTGCTGGCCCTGCCGGAAGGCTGCTGTGTGATGGAGAAACGCCTGGTCGACATCGCCCTGCGGTACGGGTTCACCCCGCAGCTGCTGGGGAAGTGGCGGGCGCAGCTGGCGCTCAAGGCACACTTTGACGGGGCGCTGGGGCGGAACCTGTACTTCCTGCTGCCGGGCATCGTGGAGACGACGCTCGGCTGACGACAGGTTCACGCCGTTTTTACAGTTTCACCGTGCCGACCGGGCCGCTCGCGCGGGCGGCGGCGGCGTGCCGGTCGCGGGCGTTCAGGACGTGCCCGTCCCGCCGGACTTCGGCCGTCACGGCGAGGTCGAGGGTGCGGTGCAGCCAGCCGGGCGTGTTCATGCCGCCCTCGGCCACGATGCCGCTGGCAGGCAGAGTGTTCGGCGTGTCGCCCGAGCCGGGATCGGCGGGCGCGTAGATGGCGGGCGCACCGACAGCCGTCTCGATGGCGTACGTCCAGCCCGCGTCGGCCAGGAAGGGGGCGTGCACGGCGTAGATCTGCCCTTCCAGCGCGCGCGCCATCGCGCCGACCCGCACGCGGGTGTACCCGTGCGCGCTGCCGGTGAAGCTCGGCACGAGCAGCACCTCCATCCCGGCGGCCGCCTGCGCCTGCGCGAGGTGCGGGAACTCCGAGTCGTAGCAGATGTTGATGCCGAGCACGCCCAGTTCCGTCGAGAAGACCTGCAGGCCCTCGCCCGGCTCGATGCCCCACTCCTCGGCCTCGAAGCGGGTCATGAGCTGCTTGTCCTGATACTGGTGAGTGCCGTCCGGAGAGAAGAAGTACGCGCGGTTCACGTAGTGCCCGGCGGCCGCCTCGGTGGGGTAGCTGGCCGCCACGAGGTAGATGCCGTGCTGCCGCGCGAGGCGCGCGTGCAGGTCCAGCATGCCCGGCAGGAAGCGCTGCATGAGGGGCCGCTGCGCCCGGACGTCGTTCCAGACGCCTTCGGGGAGCAGGCTCACGAGTTCCAGGCTGGCGTACTCCGGCAGCAGCAGCAGGCGCGCGCCGCCCGCCACGCCCGCCGCGACGAAGGCGCTGAGGGTGGCCTCGTACTCGTCCCAGTGCGTGAACTGATGACAGGGGTACGCGGCGGCCGCGAGATCGATGGTGGTCACGGCAGCTCCCTGAGCCAGAACGTCATGGGTTTCGGGCTTTCCTGCGTCTCGTCGAGGTCCTGCCACGACAGCAGGGCGCGCAGGTCCGGGCGCCGCGTGTACCCCCGGTGCGTCCAGAACGCGTCGAGCGGCACGAAGTCGGCGGGGCGGCGCGGGTGCGTGTCCGGGCGGTCCACCGCGCAGAACGCGGCGAGCGTGAAGCCCAGCTCGCGCCCCACCCGCTCCCGCTCACGAAAGAACTGCACGCCGATCCCCTGCCCGCGGTACTCGGGCCGCAGGACGCTCTCCGCGAGGTACCACACGCGCCCCACGTCCAGGCCCGCCGCCTCCCACGGGGCGCGCAGTTCCGGCAGCTCCGCCGCGAGCGGCAGGGCGCTGCTCGCCCCGACCACCTGCTGACCCGGCGGTCTGCTCAGGTCGCGCACCAGCACCACGGCGCTCTGCGGCGTCTCCAGGTACCCGCGCAGGTAGCGCGTCTCGTACGCCGGGTCGCCCTCGTAAAGGTACGGGAACGCCCGGAACACCTCCACGCGCAGCCGCGACAGTTCCGGGATGGCGTCCGCGAGGGCCGCGCCGCTCAGCACGTCCACGCTCAGGTGCGCGGGCAGCGGGCGCGTCACTGGCCCGCGACCTGCCGGGACCAGTCCATCAGGTTGTACAGGTTCGTGACGCGCGCGATCCGCCCGCCGCGCACCTCGAAGAACGCCCCGACCGGCAGCACGTACGTCTGACCGTGCGCTTCCGGCAGGCCCTCGTCCGTCTTCAGGTACTCGCCGTGAATCACGAATTCCGCCGCGGCGCGCGACCCGTCCGCGTTCGTCATGACGACCACGTCGCGCGCCTGCTCCCGGTAGTGCGCGTCCATGCGTGCCAGGAACGCGCGGAACGCCTCACGGCCCGCCTGCCGTTCGCCCTCGTTGATGTCGTGGACGACATCGTCCGTCAGCAGGTCCAGCATCCCGGCGGCATTCCCGGCGTTGAAGGCGGCGTAGTAGGCGGTGATCAGGTCCGTGGTCGACATGACGCGCATTCAAGCGCAAGCGGGCGGCAGGCATTGTGAGCGTCCCACAGCCCTGGTCGGGTCGTGGGGTCATGGTAATGAGGCGTTGTAGCGGTGGATGAAGAGCCACACGAGCATCTCCAGATGGGCCTGCTTGCGGCTGAACGACAGGCTTTTCCGGACC
>NZ_BMOE01000014.1 GCF_014646915.1 Deinococcus aquiradiocola
AGGATCGCGCCGTCCATCTGCGCGGCGCCGGTGATCATGTTCTTGACGTAGTCGGCGTGGCCGGGGCAGTCCACGTGGCTGTAGTGGCGGGATTCGGTGTTGTATTCGACGTGCGCGGTGTTGATGGTGATGCCGCGGGCCTTCTCTTCCGGCGCCTTGTCGATCTGGTCGTAGCGCTGCGTTTCGATGCTCGGGTCGGCCGAGGCCGCCGTGAAGGTGATCGCCGCCGTCAGCGTGGTCTTGCCGTGGTCGACGTGCCCGATCGTCCCCACGTTCACGTGGGGCTTGGTGCGTTCAAACGTTCCTTTCGCCATGATTCCCTCTCTCCAAGTGGTCTTGCGGGCGCATGCAGAGGTCCCCCTTTGATCGGGTTTCCGTTGCAGCAGTTTCCCGCCGACATTGGGTTTCTTCTCGCCTGGGCCGTGTCCGTCCTCGAGGCAACAATGCACTGTTCTCTCAGCTTGGCATGCAAAAGCCACGCCTTTGCTCAGCGCACCGAGGGTACATATTAGCCGAAAACGCCTCCCAGCGCAAGGCCCGGCCGCGCCGTGCCGGACAGCCCGGCCCCCGCTGGGCGCGGGCGGGCGTGAACCGGGCGGTCCTGTCCCCCACGAGGGAACAGGACCGCCCGGGAGCGGACCGGTCGAAGGGTCAGGAAGGCAGGTCGCCGGGTTTACCGAGGTTGACCGGGGCGGCCACGGTATGCCGCGTGTCCTGCAGGGCGACCTGGGTGGTGACCTGGGGCGGCGTGAGGTCCGGGGTGGGCACGCCACTCGCAGCGACGGGAGCAGGCGCCGTGCCCAGCCTGGACTGCACGCTGCGCTTGATGCGAGACAGCAGGGCCAGGCCCGCCAGGATGAGGATCCAGCCCTTTTTGAGCAGGAACGGCAGCAGGGCCAGCAGCCCGAGTTTCTTGGCGGCCACGCCGCCCGCCACCAGACCCGCGATCCCGTCTACCCTCGCTGTAGTCCTCGTAGCGGTGACCGGCCGTGAACGTCACGTTCGGCAGCACCGACTGCATGACCTGCCGGATCTGCACGAGCTGCGAGGCCGCGCCGACCGCGTTCAGTTCGAGCACGTCGTCGCGGCTCAGCACGCGCACCGCGTAATTCAGGGTATGGTCGCCCCTGCCCGCCGTACCGAAGGCGAGTTCCTTGGCCCAGATCATCTTGTGCTGCGCGGCGTCGTAGCTGGGCGGTTCGGCCCAGCCGACCAGCGTGATCGGCTCGTCCCCGGCCTTGACGCGCTCGGCGTTGCCTTCCTGCACGCGGTCCTGCATGCCGCGCAGCAGGTCGGCGTAGTCGGTGCGGGCGGCGTCGGCGTCGCTGACGTGCCCGTCGCGGTTCTCGGTCATGACGATCGCCCAGCTGTCCTGCGCGCCTGGGGTGGTCCCGCCCGGCACGAGCAGGCCCAGCACGTCGTCGGCCGCCTCGGGCGGGTTCCCCCACTCGTCCACGATGACGGTGCGGGCGTCCGCAGCGTTCAGGTGGCGCAGGGTGGGCGTCGCCTGCACGGTCACCTTGCCGCCCAGCACGGGAATCGTGCCGGTCTGGCCGTGCAGGGTGGGTGTGGCGGCGAGCGCGGAGCCGGTCAGGAAGGCGCAGAGCAGCAGAACCTTTTTCATGAGATCTTCACCATATCCTGGGAATTCTCATGGTGGGGCCACACCTGTCGTCCGTCCGGACATCGCGCCTCCTGCCGAAGACTGGCGCAATGAACAGGAATCGGGCCAGCCTCCCGCGCGGGAGGCTGGCCCGGAACCTGGAGGGGCGGGTTACTTCTTGGGTTCGTCGGCAACCGCGCCGACCACGCCGGGCGCGATCCAGCCCATGCTGTTCAGTTCGGCCACGCTGGCGACCTTCCCGGCAGGGACGCGCACGATGCCGTTGCGGTCCTTGATGGGGCCCATGAAGGGATCGAAGGTGGGCTTGGGGCTCTTCATGTCGGCGGTGAGGGCCATCAGGCGGTCGTACACGCTGACCGTCTTGCCCGCGACCGTCATCTTGGCGGCCTTGAGCTGCGGCACCCACTTGGGGTTCACGGCGACGCCCGCGTCCGCGCCGGACTCGACGGCGCCGGTGTTCATGAGGGACCAGTAGTCGACGTTCGCGAGGTTCTTGGCGGTGTACGTGCCGCTGTGGACCTTGGTGAGGAAGTCGATGTAGATCTTGTCCCAGTGCGCGATGTGGCCCGCCACGACGTAGTCGGGGCTGAACTTGTACATGCTGTTGTAGTGGCTGAAGGTGGGAACCTTCCTGGCGGCGGCGGTCTGCACGCCGGTGGCGCTGTCCTCGGCGCTGCTGAGCACGTCGTCACCCTGCGAGAGGAGCGCTTCGCTGGCCTCGCGGGTCTTGGCGGGGTCGAACCAGCTGTTGAGCCACTTGACGTCCACGACGGCCTTGGGGTTGGCGGCCTTGACGCCGAGCGCGAAGGCGCTCAGGTGGCGTTTCAGTTCGGGGATGGGGAAGGTGCCGACGAAGCCGACCTTGCCGCTCTTGGTGAGGGCGCCCGCCACGAGGCCGTTGAGGTAGTAGATCTGGTAGAAGTCGGCCATGTACGTGGCCATGTTGGGGGCGCGCTTGTATCCGGCGGCGTGCGCGAAGATCACGTTCGGGTACTTCTTGGCGGCGGCGAGCGTGTCGTCCATGTAGCCGAAGGAGGTGGTGAAGATCACCTGGCACTTGTCGGCGACGAGGCGGTCGATGGCGGGAAGCGCCTGGCCTTCCTGGACGCTCTCGACGTACTTGGTTTCCAGCCAGGGGAGGGCCTTCTCGGCGGCCTGGCGGGCCTGGTCGTGCGCGTAGGTCCAGCCGATGTCGCCGCGCGGGCCGACGTACACGAAGCAGGCCTTGAGTTTGGCGCTGCCCGTCTGGGCCTGGGCGGGGTTGAGGGTGCTGGCGACGGCGGCGACGCCCGCCCCGAGGGCCAGGGCGAGGGTCAGGGACTTCTTGCTGGGGGTGCTTGCCTTCATGGGGGCCTCCTGGGCGCGGGATGGGCGGAGTGTGAGTGTGTGCTTCACGCCGGGTGAAGCGGTGTGCAGATTGTAGAGTATTTAGACGACGAAATGTTTAAAAATTTGTCCCGACCTGCACAAGACCCCCCGAAAACGTGCTCAGCGTTCGCCGCGCGTGTACGGCTGGCCCAGCGCCTCCGGGGCCGCCCCCTGCTGCCCGCGCAGGCCCGCGATGCCCAGCACCACGATCACCAGCACGTACGGCATCGCCGAGAACACCTCGGTCGGCACCGGACTCTGCCCCTGCAGCCGGAACTGCAGGTAGTACAGCAGCCCGAAGAACACCGACCCGAACACCGCCCGCAGCGGACTCCAGCCCACGAAGATGACGAGCGCCACCGCGATCCACCCCAGGCCCGCCGTCATGCCGTCCGTCCACGAGGGCCGGTACACCAGCGACAGGTACGCGCCCGCCAGTCCCGCCAGCGCGCCGCCCACCGCGACCGCCGCGTAGCGGACCAGACCCACGTTCAGGCCCAGCACGTCCGCTGCCGCCGGGTTCTCCCCCACCGACCGCAGGGTCAGGCCCACGCGCGTGAACTGCAGCACGCCGCCCAGCACGACCGCCAGCACGATCGCCCCCACCGTGAACGGCCACTGCGGCGGCTGGTTGAAGAGCGGAAAGCCCTCGAACTTCTTGCCGAGCAGCCCCGACAGCCCCAGGCCCAGCAGCGTCAGGCTCAGGCCCGACACGAACTGGTTGGCGCGCAACGTGATCGTCACGAAGGCGTGCAGCAGCGCCGCCACGGCCCCCACCAGCATCGCGGCCAGCACCGCCAGCCACAGGTTCCCGCCCATCCCGCCGCCGTACGCGACCGCGAATCCCGCCAGCGCCCCGAGCGCCATCATGCCCTCCACGCCCAGGTTCACCACGCCCGCCCGCTCGTTCACGATGGCGCCCAGGCTGGCGAGCAGCAGCGGCGTCCCGAACGCCAGCGCGCGCAGCAGCGCGTCCAGAATGTCGTTCATACCTTCTCCTCCAGGGTTCGCAACCGCATCAGCGGCCCACCTTCAGGCGGTACCGGACGAACACTTCCGACGCGATCAGCGTGAACAGGATGATGCCCGAGAACACGTCCGTGATGCGGTACGGCATGTTCAGATCGATCTTCAGCACGTCGCCGCCCGCCAGGATCACGCCCATCAGCAGCGCCGTCACGATGCACAGCAGCGGGTTGCCGCGCGCGAGCCACGCCACGATGATCGCCGTGAACCCGTACCCGAGGCTGATCTGCGACGGTTCCAGCAGCTTGTGCTGAATGCCCGCCACCTCCCCCACCCCGGCGAGGCCCGCCATGCCGCCCGTCAGGAGCGCCACCAGCAGCGTCACGCGCCACGCACTGATGCCCGCGTACCGTGCCGCACCGGGATTCTCGCCCACCACGCGCAGCTCGAAGCCGCGCGTGCTGCGCGACAGCAGCAGCTGCAGGCCCGCCGCGAGCAGCACGCCCAGCACCAGCGTCGCGATGCCGACCTGCGTGCCGGGCAGCGTCGCGAGCTGCGCGGACGCCGGGAAGTCGTCGGTGTAGATGAAGCCCCGCACGTTCTGCCCCTTCCACGGCCCGGAGATCAGGTACACGACCAGTGACGTCGCCACGTAGTTCAGCATCAGGGTGGACAGGATCTCGTTCACGCGCAGGCGCGAACGCAGCCACGCCGCGAGCAGCGCCCACAACGCCCCGCCCACGAAACCCGCCACGAAGATCGCCGGGACCATCAGCGGAGCGGGCACCGGCACGAACAGCGCCACGCCGCCCGCGAACACCGCGCCGAGCAGGATCTGCCCCTCCGCGCCGATGTTGAAGAACTGCGCGCGGAACGCCAGCGTCAACCCCGCGCCCGTCAGCAGCAGCGGCGCGGCGCGGCGCAGCACCTCCGCGCGGCCCTGCGCGGACAGCAGCGTCCCGCTGAACATCGACCCGTACGCCTCCAGCGGCGACACGCCGTACAGCGCGAACACCGCGCCCGCGATCACGAGCGCCACCACCAGCGCCGACAGCGACACCCACAGCGGCCGCCAGCGGCCCGGACTGGACAGCTGCACGAACCGCATCACAGCGCCACCCCGGACCCGGACGCGAGCCCGCCGCCCGCTCCGTGCGCCTCACCCGTCCCGCCGGTCATCAGCAGGCCCAGGCGTTCACGCGTGACGCTGCCCACCGGGAACGGCCCGAGCAGCTGCCCGTGGTACAGCACCGCGATCCGGTCCGACAGGCCCATCAGTTCCTCCAGGTCCTCCGACACGATCAGCACGCCCGCCCCCTCGTCCTGCGTCTTGGAGAGCAGCACCGTGTGCACCTGATCCGTCGCGCCGATGTCGAGCCCGTACGTGGGATGCACCGCCAGGATCAGCTTCGGACTGCCCGCCAGCTCGCGCGCCAGGATCACCTTCTGGATGTTCCCGCCCGACAGCAGCCGCGTGGCCGTGTGAATGCCCGGCGTGCTGATCGCGTACGCCTGCACCTCCCGCTGCGCCCAGCCGTCCAGCGCCTTCAGGTCACGCAGGCCCGCGCGGCTCAGTGGCGCCTGACCGTACTGCCGCAGGCTGAGGTTCTCCGCGACCGTCATGCTCGGCACCGTCCCCATGTGGATGCGGTCCTCGGGAATGTGCGCCACGCCCCGCGCGAACAGTTCGGCGGGCGTGCCGGTCAGGGCCTGCCCGTCCAGCTCCACGCGGCCCGCGTCGGGCATCAGCAGGCCCGACAGCACCTCCACCAGTTCCGTCTGCCCGTTCCCGGCGACGCCTGCCACGCCGATCACCTCGCCACGGTGCAGCGTGAACGTCACGTCGTCCAGCGCCTTCAGGCCCCGGCTGCCGCGCGCCGACAGGCCGCTCACCTGCAGCAGCGGCCCGCCGGGACGCACGTCGCCGCGCTTGCGTTTGAACACCACGCTCTTGCCGACCATCATCTCCGCGAGCCCCTCACGGGTCGCGCCGACCGTGGACGCCTCGCCCACCACCCGGCCGCGCCGCAGCACCGTCACGCGGTCACACACGGCCAGCACCTCCTCCAGCTTGTGCGAGATGAAGATCAGGGACTTCCCGTCCGCGCGCAGTTCCCGCATCACGCGGAACAGCCCCTCGGCCTCCTGCGGCGTCAGCACGCTCGTCGGCTCGTCCAGGATCAGCACCTGCACGCCGCGCAGCAGGGAACGCAGGATCTCCACGCGCTGCTTCTCGCCGGGCGACAGGTCACGCACGCGCGCGTCCGGGTTCACCTGCAGCCCGTACCGGCCGCTCAGCTCCTGAATGCGCGCACGGATGCCGCGCGCCGGGAACAGCGCCGAGCCCGCCCCCAGCGCGAGGTTCTCCGCGACGGTGTGCCGCGACACCAGCATCGGGTGCTGCGGCACCAGCCCGATCCCCAGCCTCAGGGCGTGCGCGGGCGACGCGATCTGCACCGGACGGCCCGACAGCAGCAGCTGCCCCTCGTCCGGACGGTACAGGCCGTACATGATGGAAATCAGGGTGGACTTGCCCGCGCCGTTCTCGCCGAGCAGCGCCAGCACCTCCCCGGAACGCAGGCTGAGCGACACGTCGTCGTTCGCGGTCACGCCGGGGAAGCGTTTCGTGACGCCACGCAACTCCAGAACAGGGGGGCCAGAAGAATCAGTCATGCGCCTCCAGAAGCAAAAAAGAAATCAAGCGCCGGCCCGGAGGTACGGGAACAGCCGCTTGCTGAGGAAATGATGACACATCGCGCCGCACGGCGTCAGCGGCGCCCGCACGCCGACGCCCGCCGGTCTGGACAGGTTCTGCCCGCCCCGGCAACGGCACACAGAAGAAGGCGGGCGACCCCCCGTGAGGGGAGCCGCCCGCCGACCCGGAACGGGTCTTACTTCTTCATCAGCGCTTGCGCGATGTTGTTGGGGACCTGGGTGTAGTGGTCGAAGAACATGCTGTAGCTGGCGCGGCCCTGCGTCATGCTGCGCATGTCGGTCGCGTAGCCGAACATCTCGCTGAGCGGCACGAAGGCCTTCACGATCTGCGCGTTGCCGCGGGCTTCCATGCCCTGAATCTGGCCACGGCGGCTGTTCAGGTCGCCGATGATGTCGCCCATGAAGTCGTCAGGCACGGTCACTTCGACGCGCATGACGGGCTCCAGCAGGGTGGGGCCACCCTTCTGGACGGCTTCCTTGAGCGCCATGCTGCCGGCGATCTTGAAGGCCATTTCGGAGGAGTCGACTTCGTGGTACGAGCCGTCGTACAGGCTGACCTTCATGTCCACGACCGGGAAGCCGAGCATGGGGCCGCTCTGCATGGCTTCCTCGATGCCGTTCTGGGCGGGCTTGATGAACTCGCGGGGCACGGTGCCGCCCACGACGACGTTCTCGAACACGAAGCCACTACCCGGGGGAAGAGGTTCGGCCTTGATCTTGACGTGGCCGAACTGACCGCGACCGCCGGACTGACGCACGAACTTCCCTTCGACGTCCACGGCCTTGGTGATGGTCTCGCGGTACGCGACCTGGGGCGCGCCGACGTTCGCGTCGACCTTGTACTCGCGCTTCAGGCGGTCCACGAGGATCTCGAGGTGAAGCTCACCCATGCCGGCGATGGTGGTCTGACCGCTTTCGGGGTCGGACTCCACGCGGAAGGTGGGGTCTTCTTCCGCGAGGCGCTGCAGGCCGATGCCCATCTTGTCCTGGTCGGCCTTGGTCTTGGGCTCGATGGCGAGCTTGATGACGGGCTCGGGAACATCGATGCTCTCGAGGAGGACCTTCTCGTCACCGTCACCGATGAGGGTGTTGCCGGTGCCGGCGTCCTTGAGGCCGATGACCGCGCCGAGCTCGCCGGCCTTGAGTTCGGTGACGTCCTCGCGGCTGTTGGCGTGCATGCGGAGCAGGCGGCCGACGCGTTCGCGCTTGCCCTTGCTGGCGTTGAAGACGTACGAGCCGCTGCTCAGGGTGCCCGAGTAGATGCGGACGAAGGTCAGGCGGCCCACGTAGGGGTCGGCCATGATCTTGAAGGCGAGCGCGGCGAGCTTGCCGTCGGGGTCGGCGGGGAAGTCGCGGGTCTCTTCGCTGTCCTCGATGTGGCCGCGGATGGCGGGCACTTCGAGGGGGCTGGGCAGGTAGTCCACGACGGCGTCGAGGAGCAGCTGCACGCCCTTGTTCTTGAGGGCCGAGCCGCAGAGGACGGGGAAGATCTTCTTCTCGACGGTGCCTTTACGGAGCGCGGAGACGAGTTCCTCGACGGTGGGCTCTTCGCCTTCGAGGTACTTGTCCATCACAGCTTCGTCGACTTCGGCGGCCGCTTCGATGAGCTGGGCGCGCATCTCGCGGACCTTGTCCATGTACTGCTCGGGGATGTCGGTCTCTTCGATGTCGGTGCCGAGGTCGTTGGTGTAGGTGTGGGCACGCTGACGGACGAGGTCGATGATGCCCTTGAAGTCGCTCTCCTGACCCATGGGGTACTGGATGGGCGCGGGGATCGCGCCGAGACGTTCACGGATGTCGCTCAGCACGAGTTCGAAGGACGCGCCGGTCTTGTCCATCTTGTTGCTGAAGGCGATGCGGGGCACGCCGTAACGGTCGGCCTGACGCCACACGGTCTCGCTCTGCGGCTCGACGCCCTGGGAGCTGTCGAACACGGCGACGGCGCCGTCGAGGACGCGCATGCTGCGTTCCACTTCGATGGTGAAGTCCACGTGGCCGGGCGTGTCGATGATGTTGACGGTGTACTCTTCACCGGTCGCGCTGTGCTTCCACTTGGCGGTGGTGGCGGCGGCGGTGATGGTGATGCCGCGCTCGCGCTCCTGCTCCATCCAGTCCATGGTGGCGGCGCCGTCGTGCACTTCGCCGATGTTGTGGGTGCGGCCGGTGTAGTACAGGATGCGCTCGGTGGTGGTGGTCTTGCCGGCGTCGATGTGCGCGGCAATCCCGATGTTGCGGAAGTGGGTCAGGTAACTCGTAGCCTTGGTGGTCATGTCGTCTCCTTGGACGTTGGGGTCGCGCGCACGCTCCCGGACAGAAAACAGGACAGCGGCGCAACGACCCCTGTCCGTGTCGCCCTTCAGGTTCGCGGGGAACCTTCAGGGCTGTGTCAGAAGTCTTACCAGCGGTAGTGCGCGTAGGCGCGGTTGGCTTCCGCCATGCGCTCCACGTCGTCTTTCTTCTTGATGGCGCCACCGCGGCCCTGCGCGGCGTCCATGATCTCACCGGCGATGCGCTCCATGGCGGTGCGCTCGGGGCGGCTGTCGGCGGCGGCGGTCAGCCAGCGCAGGGTGAGGCTCTGCACGCGGCGGGGGCTCACTTCGACGGGCACCTGGTAGGTGCTGCCGCCGACGCGGCGGCTGCGGACTTCGACGCGGGGCTTGATGTTGTCGAAGGCCTGCTTGAAGACCTTCAGCGGCTCCTGGCCGGTGCGCTCCTGCACCAGGCGGCAGGCGCCGTAGAAGATACGGCTGGCGATGTTCTTCTTGCCGTCTTCCATGATGCGGTTGATCATGGCGCTCACCAGCACGTCCTGGTAGACCAGGTCGGGGATGATGGGACGGACTTCTGCTCTGCGGCGTCTTGCCATGTGTGCCTCTCGATCTCGCCCACCATGAATACCCAGGGCGAGAGAATCTTCTCGGGCGGCCCAGAGTGGGGTGCGCCCAATACTGCATCGGGTGAATGCTGCGTTGCTTGGAAGGGTGAATCAGTACATCGGCCTCACCTCCGGGGGGTTGCCCCCGGACGGTTCGGGGGAGTTACTTCTTCTTGCCGGCGGCGGCGGGTGCGGCGCCAGCCTTGGGCTTCTTGGTGCCGTACTTGGAGCGGCTCTTGTTGCGGTTCTTGACGCCCTGGGTGTCGAGGGAACCACGGACGATGTGGTAGCGCACACCGGGAAGGTCCTTCACACGTCCGCCGCGGATCAGCACGACGCTGTGCTCCTGGAGGTTGTGCCCCTCGCCGGGGATGTAGGCCGTCACTTCGAAGCCGCTGGTGAGACGCACGCGGGCAATCTTACGGAGCGCCGAGTTGGGCTTCTTGGGGGTGGTGGTCTTGACCACGGTGCAGACGCCACGGCGGAAGGGGCTACCCTTCAGCGCAGGAACCTTGCTCTTCTTCTGAAGCGTGGTGCGCCCCTTGCGGAGCAGTTGTTGGGTGGTGGGCAGTGCGATCACTCCTTTGGTGCTGATAAATCACTGATGGATTGCCTCTGAGCGCGTGTGCAGCATGTCCACGCTGCCCCGAGGCGGAGCGAGAAACTGAGCGGCTGCAACCTTGCCGGGCAGTTTCCAACCCTGGCATATTACCCGTTCGTGGGGGGCGGCGCAAGGAGCGCAGGGCACACTCGGGCCTGTCTCCACAGTTGCCCTGCGCGGCCCGGCGGCAGCTGCCATCATGCAGGGGATGCGGCACGACCCGGCGACCCCGCTGCACGCCCTGCTGGTGGGCGCGGCCCTGCTGTGCGGCGGCTGGGCGCTGTGGCCCGCGCTGTTCCCTGCCGCGCGTGCGCCCACCGTGACGCACGAGCGGCGGGCCGCGCCGGGTCCGGCCGCCGCACGGGAGTACCCGGCGACGGCCAGCATCACGCCGCTGGTGTCGGGGCGGCTGAACCTGAACACCGCGACGCGCGAGCAGCTGGAGAGCCTCCCGAAGGTCGGTCCGGCGCTGGCAGAGCGCATCGTGGCGGGTCGGCCGTACCGGAGCCTCACGGACCTCGATGCCGTGAAGGGCGTCGGCGCGGCCCTGATGAAGACCCTCACGCCGCTCGTGACGTTCTGATGGGCGAACACTCCGACCGGACCACCGTGACCGGCCGCCATTCCCCCTCCCCTGCCCCGGCGGGCACGGCCGCGCCTGTCACGCGCGCCGGGTGGCGGGACCGCATGCCCGCACCGCTCCCTCCGCTGCTCGGCCTGATGGCCGGCATCCTGCTGGCATCCGGGTCCGGGTGGGGCTGGCCGCTCGGCGCGCTCGGCCTGCTGCTCGGCGCGTCCCGCAGCGCGTGGCTGCTGCCGCTCGTGCTGCTGGCGGGCACGGTCGGCTTCGTGCGGGAGCAGGCGTGGGCGCGGCAGCCGGACCCGCTCGCCCCGTACGTGGGCGGCACGCTGACCGTGCGGGGCCACTGGGACGGTCAGTTCCTGAGCCTGCGCGAACCGCCCGCCCGGATCGCCCTCTCCCCGAAACCGCACGCGCCGCCCGGCGAACTCACGGTGCGCGGTACCCTCACCCGCCCGCCCGCGCGGCGCATCCCGGGCGGCTTCGATTACGCGTTCTGGCTGCGCTCGCAGGGCGTGCAGGCCCTCCTGGCAGGCACGGCCGTGCAGAACAGCACAAAGGAACCCGGCTTCCGCTCGTGGTTCCGGCGGGGGCTGGCGTCCGGCCTGCCCCCACAGGAGGCGGCCCTGCTGACCGCCGTGGAACTCGGGGACCGCGGCGCCCTGGGCGACCCGGCCGTGAACGCGTCCGGGGACGTGCAGGACGCCTTCACGCGCGCCGGGCTGGCGCACCTGATGGCGCTCAGCGGTCAGAACGTCGCGGTGCTCGTCGGGCTGCTCGGGCTGATCTTCGCGCGGACGCCGCTCGGCCAGGTCGGGAACGCCCGCTTCCCCGTCATGATGCTGCTCCTGCTGGGGTTCCTGTGGCTGGTCGGGCCGTCCCCCAGCATCGTGCGGGCCGTCAGCATGGGCGAACTGGCCCTGCTGGGCCTGTGGCTGGGACGCGGGCGGCTTGACGTGTACGGCGTGCTGACCCTCACGGCGCTGGGTGGCCTGATTGCCCAGCCCGCGTGGCTGTTCGACGTGGGCTTCCAGCTCAGTTACCTCGCGGTGCTGGGCCTGACGCTCTCCGGCCGGGCCGCGGCGCGCCTCCCGGAACGCTGGCCGCAGTGGCTGCGCCTCGCCGTGGTCGCCACGCTGCTCGCGGAGACCTTCACGCTGCCGGTCGTGGCCGGGAACTTTCATCAGGTGCCGCTGGTGGGCCTGCCCGCCAACCTGCTCGCCGAGGCCGTCATGACGCCGCTCGTGCCGCTGGGCCTGCTGGCCGGGCTGCTCGGCCCGCTCGGCTGGCTCGTCAACAGCGTGAACGGCCTGCTGCTGGACGCGCTGCTGTGGACCGCCCGGACCTTCGGCGCGGCGCCCACCGTGGCGTGGGGCAGCGTCAGTCCCGCCGGGTACGCCGCGTACGCGGTGTTCGCCGTGACGCTCGCGGCGTGGCTCACCGGCCGCGCGCGGGCGTGGGTGCTCGCGGCCGTGACGCTGCTGGGCGTGCTCTGCACCGCGCTGCCCGCCCGGCTCGTCCCGGCGCGCGAGGTGGTGTTCCTGGACGTCGGGCAGGGGGACAGCACCCTGATCCGCGCGAACGGTCTGAACGTCCTCGTGGACGGCGGCGGCACACCCAGAGGCGACTACGACGTGGGGGCGGGAACGGTCGTGCCTGCCCTGCACGCGCTGGGCGTGCGCGCCCTGGACGTGGTGGTCGCCACGCACGCCGACGCCGATCACATCGAGGGTCTCGTCAGCGTGCTGGGCCTCGTGCCGGTGGGTGAACTGTGGATCGGGCAGCGCAGGACGGACGATCCGCTGCTGGCCGCCCTGCTGGACGCGGCGGCCGCGCGGCACGTGCCGGTGCGCGAGGTGCGGCGCGGCGACCGGGTGCAGTCCGGGGACATCCGGCTGGACGTGCTGTGGCCGGTCGGTCCCCCGTGGAGCACCGCCGACAACGACAACAGCGTGGTGCTGGAACTCGTCAGCCCGCACTTCCGGACGGCCGTGCTGGGCGACCTGCCGGACCCGGCCGAGACGCTGCTGGGCGTGGGCCCGCTCGACCTGCTGAAGGTCGCGCACCATGGGAGCCGCTTCTCCAGTGGCGAGGCGTTCCTGCAGGAGACGCGGCCCGTGGACGCCGTGATCAGCGTGGGCCGCAACACGTACGGTCATCCGAACGCGGACCTGCTCGCGCGGCTGCAGGCGCGCGGCGTGCACGTGTGGCGCACCGACGAGGTCGGCACGGTCCGCTGGCCCATCCCCTGACGCGCCTTCCGGAGCGAGCGGGGACGCCCCCGCTCCCTGAAAGGTGGCAGCGGTCAGGCTGGAACCAACCCTCATGCAGTCCCGGATACTGGGAATCATGAGCACCCTCGACGGACGTATCGGCGGCATCCGGGTCGGGTACGACCTGCACGCGAACTGGGACGGCAAGCAGCTGCAGGGCCGCATCGGCGGGCACCTGAACGGCCGCGACATTCACCTCACGCTGGACGGCGAGCGGGTAGAGGGCCGCGTCGGCGGGCACCTGAAGGGCTTCGACGCGGACGGGCACCTGAGCGACACCAGCCTCAAGGCGCGCCTGGGCGGCCTGATCGAGGGGGACGACGTGCGCGCGACCCTCACGCCCACCGGAGCGGACGGGCGCTTCAGCGGACGCATCGACGGCAAGGACGTGCACCTCGACCTGCGGGGCGAACGCCTGCAGGGCCGCATCGGTGGGACCGTGAACGGCAAGGACGTGGACCTGCGCGTGCAGGGCGTGCCGCTGGGCTTGGCGGTGCTGGCGGCCGTGTGCGCGTACAAGGCGCTCGAAGACCACGAGAACGCCGAACGGGAAGAGGAAGAGCGCGGCGAGTGACACGGTGTTGATCCGATTCCAGGGATGCCGGGAGCAGCGCCGACATCCCTTCCACCTCCTCAAAACCCTGCTTGTTGGCGCCCTTATCGCTCGACTGAACTCCAGAAGTTCAGCTCAACACCGTATGACGTGCCGTCCGGGGGAACTGCCTCGCGTGCCTGCCGATCGGTGAAGTCCGGTCAGGTGTCGTCCTGCTCCTTGAGGCCCTGGATTTCCTCGATGAAGCGCTCCAGGCTGTCGAAGTCGCGGTACACGCTCGCGAAGCGGATGTAGGCCACGTCGTCCAGGGGGCGCAGAAAGGTCATGGCGCGCTTGCCGATCTCGCGCGCGTCGATCTCGGGGGCCTGCACCTCGTCCTCGAAGCCGTACGCGAAGGCGCGGAGCGTCTCGGCGGACACGGGGCGTTTCTCGGTGGCGAGCGTCAGGCCGCGCAGGAGTTTGTCGGGGTTGAAGGCCTGCCGGACGCCGCCGCGCTTGACGACCATCAGCGGTTCGAGCTGCGCGCGCTCGTAGGTGGTGAAGCGCCGCGCGCAGCTGAGGCACTCGCGTCTGCGGCGGATGGCGCTGCCGTCGTCGCCGGGGCGGGAGTTGACGACCTTGCTGTCGGGCGCGGAGCAGTACGGGCAGCGCACGGTCAGGGGCGGCGCACGTCGTGCAGGACGTTCACGTCGCTGCCGCGCGCGGGGACTTGAGGCATGGGCACGCGGACGATGTTGCCCTGCAGGTGCTGCAGTTCCGGCAGGGCGAGCGCGAGGACGGCGTCCGCGAGGGGCTTGTCGAGCGTCTCGTCGCCGCTGGGCGCGCGGCCGGGCAGCACGAGGTTCACGCGCAGGTCCTCGACGTGCGCGTGTTCCACGAGGCCGCGCAGCGCGCCGCGTTGCGGGGAGACGTGCAGGCCCTTCTCGTCCAGGTGCGGGCCGATGATGGTGAGCCACGTGCTCTGCAGGTAGCGGCGCGTGAGCTGCGTGATGGCGACGGCGGACTTCACGTTGCAGTTGAAGAGGTCCATCCATTCGCCCTCGCTGAGCAGCGTGAAGCTGCTGTGCGCGCGCTTGTCGGCGAGGTGGACGACGCCGTGCAGCGCGCCGAAGATCTCGAGGATGCGGTTCTGTGCGCTGCGCCAGTCGAGGGGGACGCCCACGTCGGCCTTGATGGGGATGGCGGTGCCGCCCATCAGGGCCTCGCCGTAGCCGTGGCGGGCGGTGCTGGCCTCGATGATGCTGGCGTGCGCGGCGAGACTCTCGGGGTTCACGCCGATCAACACCACGTCGGCCCCGGCGTGCGCGAGGGCGCTGCTGATGACGCGGCCGTAGCCCTGGTCGGCGCCGGTGACGGCGATCACCTGGCCCTGGAGGCGCGTGTCGGGGTGGGCGGTGGCCATAGGACCGTCAGTATACCGCTGCGGGAAGGGCGGCCCTGCCGGACGAACCGCCCCTCATGTTCAGCTGACAATCTGTCCTATATACTCCATTTCTGTTGTCTAGTTCTGAGGACGGAGCATGACGACCCTTCATCTGCCGGAAGGCCCCGCCGGGGCATCGGAACGACCGCAGCACGTCACATCAATCCCAAGACTCGCGAGGATCACCATGAAGAAGAGCCTGCTTGCCCTGACCGCCCTTGCCGCCATCAGCACCGCCAGCGCCGCCGAGAACTGCCGCGTGGTCAACATGGGCTTCAACCCCGCCCAGGACAGTGCCGCCGTGCTGACGAACGGCAACGCCATCGCCAAATACCTCGAAACGAAGATTCGCGGCGTCCAGATCAAGACGACGGTCGCGCAGGACTACCAGGCGCTCGTCGAGGCGACCCGCAGCGGCAAGCTCGACTTCGCGTGGCTGTCGCCCGTCAGCTACGTGCAGGCGCACGATCAGGCGAAGGCCGTGGTGCTCCTCAAGAGCGTCCGCAACGGCGGCCCGTACTACTGGAGCGCCTTCGTGGTCCGCAAGGACAGCGGCATCAAGACGCTGAACGACCTGCGCGGCAAGACCATCGCGTGGATCGACCCCAACAGCGCCGCCGGGTACACCTTCCCCCGCGCGACGCTCGTCGCCAAGGGCATCAACCCCGACACGTTCTTCAGCAAGCAGACCTTCGCCGGGAAGCACGACGCGGCCGTGCTGTCCCTCGCGAACGGCAGCGTCGACGTGATCGCGACGTTCAGCAACAACACCCAGGGCACCAGCGGCAGCTGGACGCAGTACCTGCCCGCCGACAAGGCCGCGCAGCTCGTGCCGGTCGTGTACAGCAAGCCCATCCCCGGCGACACCCTCAGCGTGCGCGCCGACTACCAGAGCGGCTGCGCCGACGTCACGGCCCGCATCCGCAGCGCCATCGTCGGCATGAAGAGCGACCCGGCCGCCACTGGCCTGCTCAAGAAGCTGTACACCATCGACGCGATGATCCCCGCGCAGGACAGCGACTACAACGTCGTCCGTCAGGCCATCGCCGCCAGCGCCAAGAAGTAAGCCCCGTCCCGCCGCTGTCGGCTGCCGCTGAAAAGCGCGTGGCCGACAGCGTTTTCCGTACCACCCCGGAGTTTCAGTGATCGAAGTCAAGAACCTCACCAAGATCTACCCCAACGGCACACGCGGCCTGGACGACGTGAACGTCGACATCCAGAACGGCGAGTTCGTGTGCGTGATCGGCCTGTCCGGCGCGGGCAAGAGCACCTTCCTGCGCTGCCTGAACCGCCTGAACACCGCCACGTCCGGCCAGATCCTGATCGACGGCGAGGACATCGCCTTCGCGGAAGGCGCGAAGCTGCGCAGCATCCGTCGCCGCATCGGGTTCGTGTTCCAGCAGTTCAACCTCTCGACCCGCCTGACCGCGCTGGAGAACGTGCTCGCGGGCCGCCTCGGGTACCACAACCGCTTCGTGGGCGCGCTCGGCCTGTACCCGCAGGCGGACATCGAACTCGCGCAGAACGCGCTGGACCGCGTGGGCCTGGGCGACAAGAAGGGCGTGCGCGTCGACGAGCTGTCCGGCGGGCAGCAGCAGCGCGTCGCGATCGCGCGCGCCGTCGCGCAGCAGCCGACCCTGATTCTGGCGGACGAGCCGATGGCGAGTCTGGACCCCAAACTCAGCAACGTGATCATGGGTCTGCTCAAGGGCTTCAACAAGGACGGCATCAGCGTCGTCGTGAACATTCACGTGCTGGAACTCGCGACCGCGTACGCGGACCGCATCCTGGGCTTCAACAAGGGCCGACTCGTCTTCGACGGGCCGCCCTCCGCCCTGACGGAGAGCGAGATCGAGCGCATCTACTCGGGGAGCGTGGCGGACCTGTGAGCACGGCACTTCTGACGGCCCTGGTGATCGTGGGCTTCGTGTGGCTGTCGCGCGGCTCGGGCCGCCGCCTCGGCCTGATCGGAACGGTCGGCATGCTGCTGACCTTCGTGGCGCTGCCGTTCGTGGACGTGATCGGTGCACGCACCGACCAGAACATCGCGCCGACCGCGCTGGCCCTCTCGGCCCTGTACCCGGCGCTGTGGCTCGCGCCGCTCCTGGCGCTCGTGACCTTCGTGGCGAGCTTCCACGTGCCGGAACGCGTATCGGCCGCGCTCCTCACCCTGACGGGCGTGGCGGCCGTCGTGACGGCCCTCGCCTTCCAGCAGGGCCCGGACCGCTTCCTGACGCTGCACGCCGTGCCGGGCGTGCTGGAGATCGCGTTCCCGCTCGGCCTGGCCGCCGCGCTGTACCTGCTGCTGCTCAGCACGCACCCCACCGGCCGCGCCCGCACCACCGGCATCGCCGTGACGGTCGGCGTGCCCGTGCTGCTCGCCGCGCTGCTCTTCTCGGGCAGCGGCAAGACGCTCTTCCCGCAGCTGCGCGGCTACTACCAGACGGGCGGCGACGTGAACGCCGCGCAGTCGCAGCTGATCGTGAAGGACTGGGCGCTCGACATTCAGGACTACCTGCAGGCCGACGTCGCCAAACGCGCGCAGGACTGGAAGGACACCAATGCCAAACTCGCCGCTCCGGCCGCCGGGACGGACCGCGCCAAGCAGCGCAAGGACCACTACGACCTGCTCGACGAGTTCCAGCTGCAGCGGCGCACGCCCGGCGACGTGACGCCCCTCCCCGCCACCCTGCAGTCGCCCGCCGACATGCCGTACGGTTTCGCGCCCGGCCCGGCCGCCAGTGACGCGGGCGTGCGCCGCGTGATCGCGCGCGCGCAGGAGTACGGCTTCCAGACGTGGATGCTGTTCGGCGTGCTGGCCCTCGGGGGCGGCGTGATCGCCCTGACGCGCCGCCGCCTGCTCGCCCCGCCCGAAGCGGGCAGCGTTGCCGCCACGCAGGAACGCCGCGCGGAACTGAGCAGCAGCGTCACGCTGGCCCTGATCGTCGTCGCGGTCGCGGCGGGCTTCCACAGCACCGGCTTCAACTTCCGGGACCTGTGGGTGAACTGGCCGTGGATCACGGACTTCCTCGACCGGGCCACGCCGCCCGACGCGGCCTTCCTGTCGGACGTGATGCGCGAGATGCTCATCACCATCAACATCGCCCTGATCGGCACGGTCGTCGCGGCCGTCTTCGCGCTGCCGCTCAGCCTGCTCGCCGCCCGCAACCTCACGCAGAACAGTCTGCTGACGCGCAGCTTCTACTTCGTCACGCGCACCTTCTTCAACGTGGACCGCGGCGTGGACACCCTGATCCTCGCGCTGATCCTCGTGGCCGCCGTGGGTCTCGGACCGTTCGCGGGCGCGCTCGCGATGGCCGTCCACAGCGTCGCCGACCTCGGCAAGCTGTACTCCGAAGCGATCGAGAACGCCGACCAGGGCCCCATCGAGGCGCTGGAGTCGGCGGGCGCGCCCGGCACGAGCGTCGTCCGCTGGGGTCTGCTGCCGCAGGTGCTGCCGCTCTTCCTGAGCTACACCCTGTACCGTTTCGAGATCAACTTCCGCGTCAGCATCGTGCTGGGCTTCGTGGGCGCGGGCGGCATCGGCTTCCTCGTCAACGAGACCATGCGCGGCGGCGGGTACCCGAAAGCCATGACGGCCATCATCGTGATCGTGCTGGTGGTCAACATCCTCGACTTCATCAGCGCCGCCATCCGCAGACGCCTGGTGTGACCCAGGAGGCATGAAGGCAGCGCCCCCGATCCTTCCGGTCGGGGGCGCTGCTCTTGCTGATCTGCGGTATGCACGCAGGGGCACGGAGTCCGTCGCATACGGTGTTGATGCTCGCTCCGCTCGGCTGAACTCCAGGAATTCAGCTCAGAACCGTATCAGTCGCTGGCGAGGGCCGGCTGGTGCTGGGCGCGCGCGCGGCCCGCTTCGCGGAAGGCATTCCAGCGGGTGAGGTCCATGACGCCCTGCGCGATGATCGTCTCGGCCTGCGGGATGAGTTCCGTGCGGGACGCGAGGTTGCGCTGCACGATGCCTTCGAGGTCGTCGAGGTTGTAGAGGTGCGCGCCGGACACGCCCGCGATGGCGGGGTCCAGGATGCGCGGCACGGAGATGTCGATCAGGAACATGGGGCTCACGCGGCCCTGCATGGCGTCCTGCACGCCTTCCGGACGCAGGACGTAGTGCGGGGCGCCGCTGGACGCGATGACCACGTCCGCTTCGGGCAGCAGGGTGTGCAGCATCTCGGACGCGCAGGCGCGACCGCCGACCTTGTCGGCGAGCTGGCGGGCGCGTTCCTCGGTGCGGTTGACGACGATCACGTCGCGGACGCCAGCGGCGCGCAGGTGCGTGAGGGTCAGTTCGGCCGTCTCGCCTGCCCCGACGATCAGAGCGGTGCGGCCTTCGAGGTTCCCGAAGATGCTGGTGGCGAGCTGCACGGCGGCGCTGGAGACGCTGACGACATTGTCGTTGAGGCCCGTCTCGTGCCGGACCTTCTTGCCGGACGCGAGGGCGCCCTGCGCGGCCTTGTTGAGGAGGGCGGCGGTGTCGCCGCGCGCGGAGGCGTCCTGCCACGCGCGTTTCACCTGGCCCTGGATCTGCGTCTCGCCGATCACGAGGCTGTCGAGGCCCGCCGCGACGCGGTAGAGGTGGTCGGCGGCGCGCACGCCCTGGTACACGTACAGGTGCGAGCGGAGCGCGTGTCCCCAGGCACCCTCGAAGGCGCTGATGGGGTCGCCCTGCACGCCTGCCATGTACACCTCGGTGCGGTTGCAGGTGGAGAGCAGCATGACTTCGCGGGCGTGCTGGCGCAGGTGGTGCAGCAGGGCTTCCTGTTCGCCGTCGCGGACGGTGGCGCGTTCGCGGACCGCGACGGGCGCGGTCTTGTGGTTGAGGCCCACCACGGACAGGTTCAGGTCGGGCGTGCCGTGTTCCTGGAAACGGAGCACGGTCGGGCAGCGCGTGAGGGGTGTCAGGTGGGGCGCGGCGGTCATGCGGTCACTCCGACGGTGCGGCGGATGTCGCGGCGCAGCGTGCCGAGGGCTTCGTCGCGGGCGGGGCCGGTCAGGGTGACGGCCTGCTCGCGGCGTTCGGCCCATTCGTCGAGGGGGAGCGTGCCGGGCAGCGCGTCCGCGATGCGTTCGCGGAGCGCCTGCGCCAGCATGGGGAGTTCGCGGCCGGTGCTGAGGGCGACCTGCACGCCGCCGCGTTCGAGCGTGGCGGGGAAGCGCAGGTTGCCGCGTTCGGCGTGCCCGGCGTGCCCGACGAGCAGGCCGAGGGCGCGGGCGTCCGTGGTGACGCGGTCGTTGACGGCCGTATCGTCGGTGCAGGCGAGGACGAGGCGCGCGCCGAGCAGGTCTCCGGGGTGGTAGGGGCGCTCCATGCAGGTGACATCCTGCGCCCGCACGTCCGGGGAGATGGTGGGCGCGATGACGCTGACGCGCAGGCCCGCCGCGAGCAGGGTGGGGACGCGGCGGGACGCGACGGCGCCGCCTCCCACGACCACGGCGGTTTCACCGTGCAGGTCGAGGAAGGCGGCGAGCAACATGCACCGAGTATACCGGGCGGGTCCGGGGCTGGCAGGGGCCGGAAGTCCCCCGGCGCGTGCGGGGCTGTTACCGGGCGGGTGAACGCACGCGGCCCGCAGGTCGGTGGTCCGGCGTACGTGTGGCCCCTGCGGGGCGGGTCAGGGGGCGGTGTGCTGCACGGCCTGCGCGGCGGCGTCCACGAGTGCGTCGAGGCTGGGCGTTTCGGCCATCACGATGCGCCTGAAGCCCAGGGCGCGGGAGGCGTCGGTCGTCTGGGGACCCATGGTGGCGACCGTGAAGTCCGTCCCGGCGAGCGCCGCGAGGTGCCGTGCGGCACTGCCGGACGCGAGCGTCACGACGTCCGACCCGCGCAGCCGTTCCAGCTCGTTCAGTTCCGGTTCGGCCGCCTCGGTGCGGTACGCCTCGGTGCGCGCGTACAGGATCCCGCGCGCTTCGAGCGCGTCCTGCAGTTCCGCCTCCGCGAGCTGCGACGTGAGGTGCAGCACGCGCGCGCCCGGCCCGGCGGGCAGTTCGGCCCCCAGGTGACGCGCGCCGGGCGTGCCGGGCACGAAGTCGGCGCGCAGGCCACGCTCCTGCAGGCTGCGCGCCGTGGACGGCCCGACCGCCGCGATCCGCAGCCCGCCGAGGGCACGCACGTCCAGTCCCGCCGCGTCCAGCGCCGCGAACAGCGACGTGACCGCCTGGTTGCTGGTGAGCAGCAGCCATTCCGGGCGCGGCTCGGCCTGCAGGGCACGGACGACCGCGTCAGGGTCGGACGGCGCGGCGAAGCGGATGAGCGGCACCTCCAGCACGTTCGCGCCGCGTGCGCGCAGCAGGTCCACCAGACCGCTGCCGCCGTCGCGGGTGCGGGTGACGGCCACGTGCCGTCCGGAGAGCGGCCCGCCGTGCTGCAGGTCGAACCACCTCAGCTGGTCGCGCAGGCGCACGACCTCGCCCACCACCGTCACGGCGGGCGCTTCGAGGCCCGCGCGTTCCACTTCGCCCGCGATGGTGGCGAGCGTGCCCGTCACGGTCCGCTGCTGCGGCGTGGTGCCCCACTGGATGGTCGCGGCGGGCGTCCCTGGCGGGCGTCCCGCCTGCATCAGTTCGCGCGCGATCACGTCGAGGTTCCGGACGCCCATCAGCAGGACCAGGGTGTCCACGCCGCTCAGGCGCTCGTAGTGCGCGTCGCCTTCCTTGACGTTGCCGGTCAGGACCGCGAAGGACCGCGCGACGCTGCGGTGCGTGACAGGAATGCCCGCGTACGCGGCCGCCGCGATGGAACTGCTGATGCCGGGCACCACCTCGAAGGGAATGCCGGCCTCGGCGCACGCTTCGGCTTCCTCGCCGCCCCGCCCGAACACGTACACGTCGCCGCCCTTGAGTCGCGCGACGCGCTGCCCGCCCTCCGCCTGCGCGGTCTGGACGAGCAGCGCGTTGATCTGCTCCTGCGAGATGTACTCCGAGAAGCCCTTCTTGCCGACGTACACGGTCCGGGCCTGCGGGCAGTGGCGCAGCAGGTCGGGGTTGGCGAGGTAGTCGAACAGGACCACGTCGGCCTGCGCGAGCGCCTCCTTGCCCTTGAGGGTCAGCAGGCCGGGGTCGCCCGGACCGGCACCGATCAGCGAGACAAAAGCACGGGAAGTCATGCGTACAGGCTAATGCGGGCACACGGGATTTTGGGGAACTGCAGCCACGTCCGGGGGACGCCTCAGTGGTTCATGTCCATGCCGCCCGTTCCGGCCACGTCGGCGCGCACCACCCACGACAGTTTGAACTTGCCGAACGTGGCGCCCGCACGGGGCGTGCCGTTCAGGACGAGGGTGTACGCGCCCGGCGTGGGGAAGTTCAGCACGCCTTTCAGTTCACCTTTCGCCTGCGTGAGCCTGGGGCGGCTGAGGGGGGTGGCGCCCGCGCGCACGCCGCCCGCGTACACGCTGAGGGTGCAGGCGCACTGGGTCAGCAGGACGGGCGTGCCGCCCTTCTGGTTCACCTCGAAGTAGAAGGCGTTGGCCCGGCCGACCACGGGCGCGTCGTCGGGCTCGATGTGCAGCAGGCCGCCGACGTTGCCGTCGCGGGCGATCTCGTGCGCGGACGCGCCCGGCATGGCGAGCGTCAGGGCGGCGAGGCCCACGGCGAGCGCGGCCGTGCGGCGGGCCCAGGGTGTGCTGGGGGTGCGGAGTTCGTGGGTCATGAGGGGATCCTCCGTTGAGGGGTGCGGGGGCGGATGAGGAACAGGGCGACGCTCAGCGCGAGCAGCAGGACGGCCGTCCAGCGCAGCGGCGCGAGCCCGAAGTGCACGCCGGCCCACGCGGTGTGCAGGGCGCTGAGCAGCGTGAGCCACGGTCCGGCGCGGTGCAGGGTCTTCCAGCGGCGGCCCAGGCGGCGCTGCGCGGCCGGGAAGGACGTGAGGGCCAGCGGGAGGAGGCCCGCGAGCGCCACCGTGCCTGCCCAGATGCTCGCCTGCGTGTCCCGGTTCAGGAACAGCAGGTTGCTGGGGTCGCCCTGCAGGACGTGCTGCACGGCCAGCAGCGCGTGGTATGCGCCGTACGCGAAGGCGGCGAGGCCCAGCGCGCGCCGTTGCGGGCGCAGGGGAGGCACGGTGCGGGTGAGCAGCACGAGCAGCAGGGCGGCGAGCGACAGGAAGCCGTACAGTTCCTCGCGCCGTTCGGGCAGCGCGCCGACCGGTGCCACGATCCGCAGCAGCAGTTCGAGGTTCAGGGGCAGCAGCAGGGCCACGGCGAGCGCGAGGGGTGCGCCCGCGCGGGATGAGCGCGCGGTCACGGGCTTACTTCAGGCTGAGCTTGCTGGCGGGCGTGGCGGGGTCGCTGTCGTCCCACGCGACAGTGCTGCCGTCCGCGTACGTCTGGTAGACCTTCCAGACGAGCGTGCCGGTGTCGGCGGGGTTGGTGGCGCTGAACAGGAAGCGCTGGAATTCCATGGGCTGGATGCGGCCGCGCCACGTCACTTCGGTGACGGTGCCGTTCGCGTCGCGGGTGAGGGTGCGGACGAAGCCGGGCACCGGCAGGAAGCGCGTGACCTTCACGCCGGCCGGGACGATCATGCGGACGGTGGTGGTGGCGACGTCCTTCTCGACGGGGACCTGCAGGCGGTACGTTTCGCTCGCTCCGGCCTTGCTCTCGGCGAGGCCCGTCTCGGTCTTGACGGTGGCGTGCGCGGCGGCGAGCGAGAGGAGGGCGGCGGCGGTCAGGGCGAGCAGGTTCTTGAGGATGGTCATGGGGTCCCCCTGGACGGCCCTACGGTGGGGCGGTCCGGTGCGTGGTGGCGGAGGCGGGTCGCTGCGCCGCGTCCGCGTCCGGAAGGGGACGGGACGGCGTCCGTGCACGGGCGGCACTGGTGGCCGCGCGGGGCGTGGACGGATTCAGGCGGCAGCGGGGGCGGCTGTCCGGGGGGTGGGTGGGCCGCGGGCCGTGGCGCGCAGGACGCGCAGCGCCTCGGCGACGGCCCGGGCGAGCGGCACGGCGCGGCGCCCGAGCGGCAGGGGCGGCGGCGTCCAGAAGCGCGGGACGAGCGCCATGGGCGGCATGCAGCACAGGCCCTCCATGTGTCCGGCGTGCCCGTCCGGGCAGGGGACGGCTGGGTTTGCGCGGTCAGCGGCGCGGGTGATGTTCCGGTGCGGGGCAGGATGCGGGGCGGTCGTGTCTGTGCCGTCCATCCCCGTGCCGTTCATGTCCATGCCGGACATCGCCTGCGCGGGCGGCTCCTGAACCGCCGGGCGGAGGGCGGCGGCGAGCACGGCGGCCATGGTCTGCCCGGCGGGCGTCGCGGCGTGCAGCGCCACCTGACCCACGAACAGCAGTGTGGCCAGCCACAGCCACGCCAGCGCCGCCCAGGGTCGGGCGGGCAGGCGGTGGGGGCGGTGGGCGGGCATCGGTGCTCCCATCATGGCACCGGAAGGCGGGACATGTGTGCCGCCGCCCTCCCCCACCCGGGCCGGGGGTCACGGTGCGGCAGCCGAGCACAGCAAAGAACACCGCCAGCCCGGAGGCTGGCGGTGTCTGGGAAGCCTGGAAGGCCGGTTAGCGCAGGACGCGCAGGGCCTTGAGGATGGCGATCAGGATGACTGAGCCGATGACGCCCCAGACGATGCTCCAGAAGCTGAAGCCGTTCCCGGCGACGCTGCCGCCCACGCCGAGCAGGCTGCCGAAGATCCACTGCGCGAGGAGGCTGCCGACGATACCGATGAGGATGTTGGCGATGGCGCCCTGCTGACCGTCGGTCTTCATGATGATGCTGGCGAGCCAACCGCAGAGTGCACCGACGAGAATCGTGATAATCCAACCCATGTTCCTTCCTCCTGTCCTCTTGCGGTTCGGCGGCGTTGGCCTGCGTTCCCGGTGAGTCTGGCCTGGAGCGATCTGCTCCTTCCGGCCCGTCCTTCTGAGGGCATGATGTGACCACCGACCCCCCCGGAAAGCGATTTGGCCTACTGTTTGAAGGGGGGGTCAAGGGCGCGTAAGGCTCCCGCAAATTTGGGGTAAATTTCTCGTCAGACAGGGCAGAAAACGCGTGTGTTCACCCCAGGTTCCTGACCTGACTCTGACCCGGTGACGCCCGGAGGACATCCGTCCCGCCCTCATGCGGGTTCTCATGCTGGGCTGGCCTTGTCTCGACGCCTCCTTGAGCGTGTCACGGCCCGCCTGTAGCATGGCTCGAACTGCTGCGGGACCGGCAGGTGCGCCTCCGGGCGGCCGCCACCGCACCCTGGAGGAACAGATCATGGCCGGAACCACCGAAGGCGTCCCCACCCCCGTCACCCGTCACCGTGCGGCAGGCTGCCGTGACGGCCGGGTGCCGTGCGCCCGCCGCCGGTCCCGGAGCACTCAGGTACGTGCCGTGCAGGCGCGGGGGACGCGGTGACCTTCACGGTGCGTGCGCCCGCGTCGAGTGCGAACCTCGGGCCGGGCTTCGACAGCCTGGGCCTGAGCCTGTCGCTGTTCACGACGCTGCGCGTGACGCGGCAGGCCCGCACGGAGATCGTGCCGCTCGGCACGGACCTCGCGGGCACGCCCGCCGACGAGAGCAACTACATCTACCGCGCCATGCAGATCACGGCGCGCCGGGTGGGCCGCGAACTGCCGCCCGTCCGGGTGGAGATCGAGACGGACATCCCGCTCGCGCGCGGCCTGGGGTCCAGTGCCGCCGCGCTGGTGGCCGGGCTGGTGGCGGCCAACGTGCTGCTCGGCGAGCCGCTCGGCGCGGACGAACTGCTCGACATGGCGGCCCGCGAGGAAGGCCACGCCGACAACGTCGCCCCGGCCCTGATGGGCGGCATCGCGGTCGCGACACTCGACAAGGTCGGCACGCACTTCGTGCGCCTCGCGCCGCCCGAGCACCTGGGCGTCACGGTGCTCATCCCGGACTTCGAACTGTCGACCAGCAAGGCGCGGGCCGTCCTGCCGACCGAGTACTCGCGGGCAGACACGGTGCACGCCCTGTCGCACGCGGCGCTGCTCGCGGCGGCCCTCGCCACGGGACGCCTCGACCTGCTGCGGCACGCGATGCAGGACTACGTGCATCAGATCTGGCGCGCGCCGCTCGTGCCGGGCCTGACGGACGTGCTGGAGGGCGCGACGGCGCACGGCGCGCTGGGCGCCGCGCTCAGCGGGGCCGGTCCCACCGTGCTGTGCTTTCACGACACGCGAGAGGACACCGGGGACCTGCACGACTTCCTGAGCGGCGTGATGCGCCGCAACGGCCTGGACGGGCGGGTCCTGAACCTGCCCATCGACCTGCAGGGCGTGCAGGTCAGCGGGTCCTGACGCGCACCGGCACGGGCTGCAGGGTGGCCGCTGCACGGGCGGGGGTTAGACAGCCGTGAAGCGGCTCACTTGTGCTGCGGCCCCGCTTCTGCATAATGTTGGCACTATGCCTCACGTCATTGTCAGCCCTTGCATCGGAACCAAAGACCAGGCCTGCACCGAAGTGTGCCCGGTGGAGTGCATCTACGACGGCGGTGAGATGTTCCTCATCCACCCTGACGAGTGCATCGACTGCGGCGCGTGCGTGCCTGCCTGCCCCGTGAGCGCCATCTACCCGGAAGAGGACGTTCCGGCCGGTGAGACGGAATACATCCAGAAGAACCGCGCCTTCTTCGGCCTCTGATTTCAGCGAGTCGCGCCGCCGCCCCGAAGTTCGGAGCGGCGGCGCGGTTCGTCTGGGGGCGGTCAGCGTTCTTCGAGGGCGAGTTCCACGAGGCGCGTGACGAGGTCGGCGTAACTCCAGCCGGCCGCTTCCCACAGCTTGGGGTACATGCTGGTGGTGGTGAAGCCGGGCATGGTGTTGACCTCGTTGAGGTACAGCTGGCCGGGCGCGTCGCCCCTGCCGTTCACGTAGAAGAAGTCGATGCGGGCGAGTCCGGCGCAGTCCAGGGCCAGGAAGGCGCGCAGGGCGAGGCTGCGGACCTGTTCGGCGAGGTCGGCGGGCACGTCGGCGGGGATGCACATCTCGGCGTGCCCTTCGGTGTACTTGGTCTGGTAGTCGTAGAAGTCGGCGCTGAAGCGCAGTTCGCCGACCGGGGACGCGATGGGGGCGTCGTTGCCGAGGATGCCGACCTCCAGTTCGCGGGGTTTGCCGGGCGTCATGGCTTCCAGGATCACGCGGCGGTCCATGCTGAAGGCGAGGTCGAGGGCGGCGTCGAGTTCCATCTCGCTGCGGACCTTGCTGATGCCGACGCTGGAGCCCATGTTGGCGGGCTTCACGAAGAGCGGCAGGCCGAGTTCGGCGGCGAGGTCGCGGACGCTGTCGGGATGCTCGCGCCACTGACGGCGCGTGGCGAGGCGGTAGTCGACCTGTGGGATGCCCGCGCTGGCGAGCACCTGCTTGGTCATGACCTTGTCCATGCTGGCGGCGCTGCCGAGCACGCCGGAGCCGACGTAGGGGATGCCCGCGAGCGTGAGGAGGCCCTGCACGGTGCCGTCTTCGCCGTTGGGGCCGTGCAGGAGCGGGAACACGAGGTCGTAGCCCTGGACGTGCGCGGCCTGTTTGAGGAGGTTCTCGCCGCCGTGGTCGGCGCGGCCGAGTTCGAGGGCGCGGCCGGTGTCGGAGGGGGGAAGCCAGCGGCCCTGGCGGCTCACGACGAGGGGGGTGACGTCGAACTTGTCGGCGGGCAGGGCCGACAGGACGCTTCTGGCGCTCATCAGGCTGACTTCGTGTTCTCCGGACTGCCCTCCGGCGAGCAGCAGAATGCGTTTCTTCACGTCCGGCAGTATAGAGGCCCGGCGGGCGGCGGCCTGACTGTGGGGGGCGGTTTGGGGCGCGTAAAGGCTGGCATGCGGCTGACGGTGGGTGTGTATAGTGTGTGGGCAGCTTCCACAACCTGACAGGATTTATACACATATTTTCTCACATATGCAAAGTGAGGAGGGGTTCCCGCAAGTCAAATGACAGGTGCTGGACGCTGTTTCGGTGCATAAGCCCACACTATGTAGGCCAAGTCACCGTGCATACAAATGCACACTGCATACTTCCCACGGTGCCCCTATGCGGTCATCATGTACGCCCGAAAGTCTTGAGCTATCATTTGCCATCCGAACACCTAGACAGCTCCCCGACCGGCCAGCGGCAAGCGGGGAGAGGCGTGAGGGCAACAGAGTAGAACCTCGCAGGACCGGGCACACGACGGACACGGGGACATGCGCGGGAATACCAGGAGGAACGTCATGAAGAAACTCGGATTCATCACCACTCTGCTGTTGATCGGAGGCGTCGCCAGCGCCGCCACCCCCAAGGACACCCTGGTCATCCAGGAGTCGGCCGACATCCCCACCCTCGACCCCGGCGTCACCTACGACACCGCGTCGGGCCAGTTCACCGAGAACATCTACGAGACCCTCTGGACCTACAAGGGCTCCAGCCTCCGTGCCTTCGACCCCCTGCTCGCCAGCGCCATCCCCACCTACACCAACAGCGGCAAGACCCTGGTCGTCAGCCTCCGCAAGGGCGTCAAGTTCCACAGCGGCAACGCCTTCACCTGCGCCGACGCCGAGTACAGCTTCCGCCGCAACCTCGTGACCAACAGCGCCGAGTCCGGCAACTGGTTCCTCTCCGAGTCGCTCCTCGGCACGAGCAGCAACGCCAAGGACGACCCCAGCGTCACCTTCGCCAAGATCACGGCGGCCGTGAAGTGCAACGCCCAGGGCCAGCTCGTCTTCACGCTCCCCCAGGCCGACCCCGCCTTCCTCGCCAAGCTCGCCTTCACCGGCCAGAGCATCGTGGACATGAAGTGGGCCGTGCAGCAGGGCGAGTGGAACGGCACCGAAGCCACCTGGAAGGACTGGGTCGGCAAGGACCTGACCGGCGGCGCCCTCGACAAGAAGCCCAGCGGCACCGGCGCGTACCAGCTCGTGAACCGCGACGCCAACAGCATCCTGCTGAAGGCCTTCCCCAGCTACTGGGGCGCCAAGCCCAGCATCAAGAACATCATCTGGCAGAAGGTGCCCGAGCAGGCCACCCGCTACCAGGCCTTCCTGCGCGGCGACGCCGACCTGATCGAGACGGGCGCGCGCGCCAACGTCCAGGAGCAGCTCGTCGGCAAGCCCGGCGTGGCCTTCATCGACAACCTCCCCAACACCGTCGCCACCGCGTTCTTCATGAACGAGAACATCAAGGACTCCGCCCTGCTCGGCAGCGGCAAGCTGGACGGCAAGGGCGTCCCCGCCAACTTCTTCAGTGACGTGAACGTCCGCCGCGCCTTCAGCTACTCCTTCGACTACGCCGGCTACATCAAGGACGTGCAGCAGGGCAAGGGCAAGCAGCGCACCATGCTCCTCCCCGACACCTTCCCCGGCTACGTCAAGAGCGTCAAGACGTACAGCTACAACCCCGCCCAGGCCACCGCGTACTTCAAGCGCGCCTTCGGCGGCAACGTCTGGAAGAACGGCTTCAGCCTGAACGTCAACTACCGCGCGGGCGCCGTCGCTGCCCAGACCGCGATGGAGATCCTCAAGAAGAACGTCGAGGCGCTGAACCCCAAGTTCAAGATCAACATCAACGCCAAGCAGTGGTCGCAGATGCTCACCGACTCCAAGAACGGCAAGGAAGCCATGGTGATCCTCGGCTGGGCGCCCGACTACGCCGACCCGGACAACTTCATGTACACCTTCTACAGCAGCAACGGGTACTACTACCCCCGCAGCAACTGGAAGGACGCCAGCGTCGACAAGTGGCTCGACCAGGCCCGCACGACGGTCGATCCGATCGCCCGCACCAAGCTGTACGCCCAGGTCGCGCAGCGCGCCTACGACCAGGCGCCCTACATGCTCGTTCCCGCCGGCATCGCCTTCACGATCCTGCGTGACAACATCAAGGGCGTCAGCGCCGCCACCTACAACCCCATGCGTTCCGACGCCACCACCGGCGTGCTCTGGAAGACGCTCAGCAAGAACTGATCCTCACGGTCCCCGGCCGGACGCCCACGCGGGCGCACGCCGGGACCAGGCAGGACCACAGCAAACCGGGCGGGATGAGGCTGCACAGGCCTCACCCGCCCGCCTGACGTGACCGGACTGGCGTGACCGGACAGGGCCGCGCGGGGGGCAGGCCGGGACGCAAATCCCGCACCTTCTCATCTACACTGTTCACCTGACCTTTAGTGTGTCTGGATGCCGCCGGTGCAGGACGCTCCTCCCGGAACCGTCACCCTGGGCACGTCCCGCCTGCCCCACACGCCTGCACGCCCCACCGGCGTCACGGCCGGTGCAGGTGTCCCCGTCCGGTCACGGCGGGCCGCGGTCCACGCACCGTACCCCGCTGTCTAGTCCAGCCGCCCGTTTTGCCGTACCTTTGGAGAAGCATGTTGACCTTTATCCTTCGTCGTCTGATTCAGATCCCGGTCGTCATGGTGGTGCTGTCCATCATGATCGTCGGACTGACGCAGCTGCTCAGCCCCGAGCAGCGCGCTTCAGGCTATATCCGCAGCGAACAGCAGGCCGCACAGATCGACAAGATCATCCGTGACCACGGCTTCGACCAACCCTTCCCGGTGCAGTACGGCCGCTGGGTGAGCAGCGTCGCGCAGGGCGACCTGGGCTTCTCCAAGACCAGCAGCAAACCGGTGCTGGAAACCATCGGGGAACGCCTGCCCGCCACGCTTGAACTCGCGATCCTGGCCGCCATCCCGATCATCCTGATCGGCGTGTGGCTCGGCACGCTCTCGGCGCTGCACAAGGACCGCCTGCTGGACCAGATCATGCGGGTGTTCACGGTGCTGGGCTACAGCCTGCCCACCTTCGTGCTCGGCATCCTGATGCTGAAGTTCTTCTACGGCACGCTCGGCTGGGCGCCCGGGCCGGGGCAGCTCGACACCATCAACCAGTTCACGGTGCTCGACCCGGACTTCAAGCGTTACACCGGCATGCTCAGCGTGGACGGCCTGCTGAACGGCAAGCCCGCCATCACGATCGACGTGCTGCGCCACCTCGCGCTGCCCGTCGCGACCCTCACCATCGTGTCGAGCGCCAGCATCATCAAGATCATGCGCGCCCAGATGCTCGAAGCGCTCAGCAGCGACTACGTCCGTACCGCGCGCAGCAAGGGCCTCCCCGAGGGCCGCGTGACCGGCAAGCACGCGCGCCGCAACGCGCTGCTGCCCGTGGTGACGCTCGCGGGCTTCACGATCATCGGCCTGCTCGGCGGCAGCATCATCACCGAGACCATCTTCGCGTACCCCGGGATCGGCCAGTGGGCCGGTTCAGCCGCCGGGAACTTCGACGTGCCCGCCGTGCTGGGCTTCAGCCTGGTCACCGCCATGATCGTGGTGCTCGTCAGCACCCTGACGGACGTACTGTACGGTGTGGTGGACCCCCGCGTGAGGTTCGACTGATATGACCGCCATCCCCACCCCCACCCCCGCCCGCCGCAGCCGCTTCCAGGAATTCTGGGTGTCCCGCCCGGTCGTCAAGCTCAAGCGCAACAAGCTCGCCGTGGCGGGCCTGATCATCACGCTGCTGTTCCTGCTGACGGCCGTGTTCGCGCCGCTCATCGCCAAGCCGGGCGGCAACTGCCTGCGCGACCTGAACATGACGAGCCCCAACCAGATCTACAACCCGCTGGGCAGCGCCTTCTGGAAGGGCATCTTCGTGCCCCCGCAGAGCTGCTACCAGACGCAGCGCGACAGCTTCTCGCCCGTGCCCGTCGCGCCCAGCAAGGACGCGTACTTCGGGACCAGCAACGGCTACGACATCTTCTACGGCCTGGTCATCGTGGGCATCACGGTGCTGGTCGGCATCGTGGTCGGCGCGGTCAGCGGCTACTACGGCGGCTGGATCGACAACCTCATCCAGCGGTTCATCGACATCATCTTCTCGTTCCCCGGCCTGATCCTGTCGGTCGTGCTCATCACGATCCTGGGCCGCAACATCGGCACCATCATCCTGTCGTTCTGCGTGACCGGCTGGGCCGGTTACGCCCGCCTCATCCGCGGCGAGGTGCTGCGCACCCGCAAGCTGGAGTACGTGGACGGCGCGCGCAGCCTCGGCGCGAACGACTGGCGCATGATCAGCAAGCACGTCATCCCCAACAGCATCACGCCGCTCCTCACGAGCGCCATCCTCGACCTGGGCACCATTCCGCTCAGCATCGCCGCGCTGTCGTTCCTGGGGATCGGCCTGCCGGACGGCTACACCGACTGGGGCCAGATCATGAACTACGCCCGCAACTGGCTGGACGGGCCGTACTGGTACGTCACGGTGTTCCCGGCGGTGTTCATCATCCTGTTCTCGCTCGGCTGGAACCTGTTCGGCGACGCGGTCCGCGACGCCTTCGACCCGCGCACCCGCTGACGCTTCCCTGCAGCACCGCACCCGCTGAACGCTTCCCTGCAGCACCGCACCCGCTGAACGCTTCTCTGCTGCGTCGCACCCGCTGAACGCTCGCCGGTCGAAGCACGCCCACCTTCCCCCGCAGTGCGCCCTCCCATCCGGGACGGGCGCGCTTCTTTTCCTGGCCGGGTCCAGACCTATTCTGGCGTCCTCACGGCAGCCTGCGACACATCCGCTCCCCATCCGGCGGGCGCACACTGAGGGGACAATGACGCGTCCCCACAAGAAGCTGGTTGCGCTGGCGGCCATGTCGGCCCTGACCCTTTCGGCCACCTCCTGCACGCTGGCCGCGGGCAGCATTCAGACGCGCGGGGGCGTGTCCGGCACCACCGCCCCCTCCGGACGCTCGCCCGCCCAGCGGCTCTTCAATCAGGTGAATGCCCTTTTGAGCAGCCAGTACGGCGGGCTGAGCACCGTGGACCGCGTCAAGCTCGCCCGCGATTACCAGTTGAAGCTCGACGCGGCCTGCCAGAAGGACGGCGCGGACTGCGCGCGTGACGCTGCGTACCCGGTCCTGGAGGCCGAGATCGACGCGCTCGGCGACGAGCACAGCTTCTTCGAGCGGCCCGACGAGTACCAGAGCTTCGTGGCCGAAGCGACCGGCGGCACCCGCCTGCAGTTCGGGGTGCGGCTCGCGAAACTCGACGGCGAGTCGCGCGTCGTCACGTCCGTCATTCCCGGCAGTGCAGCGGCCGACGCGGACCTGCGGCGCGGCGACGTGCTCCGCACCCTGGGCAGTCAGCCGTACACCTACGACGCCCTCAAGAAGGCCAAGGAGGCGGGCACGCCCACCGTGCTCGGCGTGCAGCGCGGCCAGGCGCAGATCAGCGTGACGCTCACCTCGCGCGAGAGCACCACGCGCGACCTGCCCCGCATGACGCGCGTGGGCACGGTGGACGTGATCGCCATCCCGACCTTCCTGGCGGGCGGCGGCGTCGCGGACCGCGTACACGAACTCGTGGCGCAGGCGAACCGGGATCAGGCGACCGGTATCGTGGTGGACCTGCGCGGCAACACGGGCGGCAACCTCTTCGAGTGTGACGAGGCCGCCAGTGCCTTCGTCCCGAACTTCTCGCGGCTCAGCCGCAGCGAGAGCGGCGACACGCGCACCGTGGTCAGCATGGGCACGCGCCTGGAGGACGGGCAGCGGCGCGACGCCGTGCAGATGCCCGCCTTCTGGACGGGTCCGCTGGCGGTGGTGGTGGATCAGGCGAGCGCGTCGTGCAGCGAGTTCTTCGCCTTCGAGGTGCAGTACGCGCGGCGCGGCCCGATCGTGGGCGAGGCGACGGCCGGGGTCGGCAACACCGCCACGCAGGTCTTTCCGCTCGGGGACGCGGCGCTGCAGCTCACGGTCATCAACTACGTGAAGCCGGACGGTACGCCCTACCCGACGCAGGTGAAGCCGGACGTGCCCGGCAAGGACGACATCTCCAGGCTCGCGCAGGGCGAGGACGTCCTGCTGAACGCGGCCCTCACGGCCCTGCGGGACGCGCCTCAGGCCGCGAGTCCCGGCGCGCTGCAGCCGCTCGCGCCTGACAGTACCCGCAACAAGTAACGGCAGGACCCTCCCCTCTCCTGTCCTAACGGTCGTCCCTGGAGCGGCGCGGACGGGGACGCTACACTGCTGCGGTGATCGTGACCATTGACGGCGTGGCGGCCAGCGGAAAATCCAGTGTGGCGTCCGGCGTGGCCCGCGCCCTGCACGTCCCCTACCTCAGCAGCGGCCTGCTGTACCGCGCGGCCACCTGGGCGGCCCTGCAGCACGGCCTGCCGCTGGACACCCCGGAGGCCGAGGGGCCACTGCTGGACCTGCTGCACGCACAGACCCAGGCTGGGACGCCGCTGGACCTGCGCCCCCTCCCGGAAGGCAATCAGGTATGGCAGGCCGGACGGGACATCAGCGAGGCGCTGCACACGGCGGAAGTGGACGCGCACGTGAGCGCGGCGGCCGTCCTACCGGGCCTGCGCGAGTGGGTGAACGCGCAGTTGCGCGCCCTGACGCCGCCCTTCCTGGCGGAGGGGCGCGACATGGGCAGCACCGTCTTCCCGCACGCGGACCACAAGTTCTACCTGCACGCGAGTGCCCGCGTGCGAGCGGAACGGCGCGTGAAGGAACGCGCGCAGGACGTGGACAGCGTGGAGGCGGCCCTGAAACTGCGGGACGAGCGGGACGTGCGGCAGTCCGCGCCTGCCCCGGACGCCATTCACATCGACACGGGGAGCGGGACGCTGCCGGAAATCATCGCGCAGGTCCTCGCCCACCTGCCCGCACCGTCCGCCACCTGAACCGCGCCCCACGGCAGCGAGGGCCAGCCCGATCATGGCTGGCCCTCGCTGCTGTCCGGGCGCGTCAGCCGATGGTGGCGCGGAAGCAGACGGTGAAGGTCTGCCCGGGCGTCAGGACCAGGGTGGGCAGGTTCACGGCGATGGCGCCGCCGCCCAGCTGTCCGGCGTCCGTGTCGGCCGCGAAGGTCGCGTACGTCGTGCCGGACGGCAGGATCAGCTTGATGTCCTGGTTGGTGCCGTACGCGGCACTCCTGGCGCTGGTGTTGCCGGGCACGGTGTCGCTGAAGGCGAGCTTGGTGGTGTTGAGGGTGCCGGTGTTGGTGGTCACGATGCAGTATTCGAGGATCTCGCCGGGTTTGCCGCTGCTGTTGCTGCCGACCGCGCCGCCGGTGGAGATGTTCTGCACGGTCTTGACGGCGCTGACCTGCGCGACGGGCTTCACGCAGGCGTTGATGGCGCGCACGTTGAAGCCGATGTCGTCGGAGGTGCCGCTCGTGCCGCCCGTGAAGCGCAGTTCGGCGCTGCTCACCCCGGCGACGCTGGTGGGCAGCGTCACGTAGCTCTCGACCTTGGGGTACACGCCCTGGTAGTAGCCGCGGTTCACCCAGGTGGCCGAGACGGCCGCGCCGTTCAGGGCGGTGATCTGCGCGGCGCCGCCCAGCCCGGCGTTGCCGGTGAGGCGGGCGTACTCGGTGCCGTTCACGTACAGGGACAGGGTGGAGGCGTTGGAGGGGTTGGGGGTGCCGTTGTTGAACCACCAGTCCATGTCCACGATGTACGCGCTGGCTGTCCCGACGCCCTGCCGGTACGCGGCGGCGTTGGTGACGAGCGGGACGGGGGTGGAGACCGTGCCGGTGTCCTGGTTGTAGAAGGCGGTGGTGTTGGGCGTGGAGAGCAGATTGGTGGTGGTGCCGGTGCTGCAGGTGGTGGGCGGGGTGGGGAGGGCCGTGACGGGGGCGGTGTCGGTGCTGCAGTGGGTGGCGTCGCAGGTGGCGCTGGTGGGGACGGCGCCGCCGTTGTAGGGGTCGCCGCCGCCGCTGACGGACGCGGTGTTGCTGATGGTGCCGGTCGCGTCGGGCAGGACCGTCACGGCGAAGCTGATGGCGGTGCTGACGCTCGGGGCGATGGCGCCGGTGGTGGTGCAGGTGACGGTCTGCCCGCTCGTCTTGTAGGTGCTGGTGAGTTCGTCGACGTAGCTGCAGGTCCATGTGACGCCATTCGACACGACCTGGAAGCCGGAGACGGGCGCGATGCCGAGCGTGGCGGGCAGCGTGTCGGTGACGGTGACGGTGCCGCTGGTGCTGAGTCGGGTGGTGCCGCTCGCGGCGGCGGCGTTCGTGACGGTCAGGGTGTACGTGCCCTGCCCGGCGGCGGCGAGGGTGGCGGGCGCGTGGGTCTTGACGATGCTGAGGGCCGGGGTGGCCTGCACCGTCAGGACGGCGTTCGCGGCGACCAGGGTGTTCCCGGCGGTGGTCTGCACGGCACCCGAGGCGATGGTGTTGGTGTACGCGCCGAGCGCGGGGGCCGTGACGGCCACCGTGACGGTGCAGCCGCCCACCGGGATCACGAGGCCCGCCTTGACGGTGAGCTGCTTGTCGGCCGCGGCGGTCGTGACGAGCGCGGCGTTGCCCTGGGTGCTGCCGCTCGCTGCGAGGCAGGTGCCGGCAAGGGCGGGCGTGGACGCGACGACCATCTGGCCGGGCGTGGCGGGGAAGGTGTCCGTCAGGTCCTTGGTCAGGTAGTACGGCGCGGTGTTGGTGTTCCCGAACGTGAGGGTGAGGGTGGTGTTGGCGGGCGCGGAGGTGACGGTGGCGGGCGTGAAGCTCTTGGCGAGCGTGGGCACGTCCGGCACGACGCCGCAGCTCGCGAGGTCGGTGATGCCGCTGAAGGTCGCGCCGCTGTTCGGGTCGGTGAGGGTGCCGGTGCCGATGTCCAGCAGGAACAGGCCGTTGTTGGCGGTGATGGTGCTGCTGCTCAGGTTCACGTAGTACTGCCGCGTGACGGGGTTGTAGGCGAGGCCGTTGACGGTGGTGGTGGTGTTGGTGAGGGTCGCGCCGCCGAGCTTCAGCTGCACGGGGCTGCTGAGTACGCCCGTCCCGAGGTTCACGGCGTAGATGGTGGGGATGGCGTTCGGTTCCACCACGGCGTAGTCGGTGGTGCCGTTGGTGGCGATGTCGCCGTTGGTGGTGGGGGACACGACGGCGTTGCCGTTGGACTTCAGTTCGTTGTACGTGCCGATGAGCGCGCCGCTGGCGGCATTGATCTGACCGACGTAGGTGCGACCAGCGTTCAGGGAGCTGTACAGCACGTACAGATTGCCGTTCGCGGCGAAGGTCGCGCCGATGATGCGCGGCGAGGTGTTGGTGCCCACCAGGGCCGGAGCGGTGTTGCCGGGCGCGGGGGCGGGCACGGTGCCGAGGCTGGCACTGAAGGCCTTGGTGGCGGGGTCGTAGTAGTACAGAGCGTTGCTGGTCTGGTCCACGTAGTACATGCGTCCCGTGGCCGGGTCGAGCGCGGCCGCGTTGGGGGCGGTGGTGGGCGTGTTCCCGAGGGTGTTGTAGGTGTTCGCGTACGGGTCGTAGTACACGGAGGTGTACGTGCCGCCGGAGACACGCGTGCCGTACACGGTGGTGCAGGCGCTGCCCGCCTGGGCGGTGCCGAGTGTGGCGGCGCCCAGCGTGGTCAGCAGGACCCCGAGCGTGGTGACGGTGCGTTGCCAACGCCTCAGCCAGGAGTGGCCGGGCCTGTCGTTGTGTTCTCTCACTTCTGCTCCCCCTCGTCCAGCATCAGGTCCAGGCGCAGGTACAGGCCCTTGCGGGTGCTGATGTTGCCGCTGATGCCGTCGAAGCCGATGGCGTTGTAGCCGAGCGTGACCCAGGTGCCGGGCAGGGCGCGCAGGCTGCCTTCCAGCCCGAAGCTGTACGCGCTGTAGTTGCTGGACGGCTGGTAGATGGCACGTCCGGCGACGCCGACCCCGATGAAGTCGTTCAGGTAGTATGTGCCGCTCACGGACGGCTGCACGGTTAGGCTGCCGGGGTCGCTGACGAGCATGCGTCCGGCGACGCCCGCACGCACGCTCAGGTGGTCGAGGTGGTACTCGGCGTTCGCCTCGCCGATCACCTGTGGCTGGCTGCCGCCGAGCGAGCCGTCCTGGTAGCGGAGGTACGCGAGGCCCTGCAGGGGTCCGTTGCGCAGGGCGGTGGACGCGGCGACGCTCGTGCCGACCTGGTCGGCGGAGCCGAGCACGCGGGTGGCGTCCAGCGTGACGCTCCACTGGTCGTTCAGGGAGTAGCTGAGGCCGGTCTTGAGGACGGTGCGGAACACGCCGGACGTGGTGGACGCGTCCGCTCCGGCGCTCGCGACGAGCTTCTCGGCGGCGTAGCGGACGCTCGCCCCGGCGTTCCAGTCGCCGGCCCTGGTGCTGAGGTTGTAGAGGTACCCGCCACTCAGGTTGACGCTGAACTTGTCGCTGAGCGGGAGGGTGGTGTCCACGCCGAAGCGGGCGCGGTTGCCGCTGCCGCTGGCGTTGGGGAGGTCGTAACCGACCGAGAGGTTCGTGCCGCCCAGGCGCGTCTGCAGGCCCAGGCTGGCCTGCTGGCTGATGGGGTCGCTGCTGCCGTCCGCGTTCTGGCCACCCCAGTCGATCACGTCACGGGCGACGAGGGTGACGTTCTCGGCGACCTGCACCTTGGCGGCGGCGGTCGTGACGGGGTCCTGCGTGCCGCTCCCGATGGGCTGGGCGTGGTCGACGCTCAGGTCGAGCGGCCCGGCAGTGTACCCGGCGCTCACGAGGGCCGAGATGCCCTGCTGCGCGCCGAAGCCCGCCTGGACGCCCGCCCCGAGGCGCAGCACGCCGTTCTGGTAGCGGCCCTGCAGGCTCACGAGGCCGCCCTGGTTGCCGCTGCCGGTGGTGTCGCTGCCCGTCACGGCCTGGTTGGTGGTGCGGCCGAGTTCGTAGCTGCCGTCCGCGTACTGCGCGGCGAGGCGCACGCCGAAGTGCTCGCTGAGGCGCGCGTCGACGCTGGCGGTGGCGGCCACGCCCTTGTCGACGGGGTTCAGTCCGGCGTAGTTCTGGTCCTGGTAGCGCAGGCTGGCGCTGTAGTCGAGGTGCTCGGTCCGGCCGTTGAGGCTGCCGTTGACCATCAGGCCGCCCGCGTACGCGGCGAGCAGGTCGCCGACGACGGTCCCGGCGGACGCCTGGGTGGAGGCCCCGGCGGTGCTGTCGTAGCGGGCGCGCACGCCGACGGTGGTGACGTCGTCCATGTGGACGGCGGCCGCGCCGAGCGTCAGGCTGTCCCCGACGTGCGTGCTGATCTGCGCGCCGTACGCGAGGGTGCGGTTGCCGTCGGTGGCGGTCACGCGGTACACGACGCGCAGCGACTGGGCGTTCCCGGCCTCGTCGAGCAGGCCGATGGCGCGGCTGAAGTACAGCACGCCCGCGACGGGGTCGAGGGTGTAGTCGGTGTACGCGGTCAGGCGGCGCAGCGTCTGCGCGCCCGTCAGGCGGTCCGTGACCACGAGGTCCACCGTTTCGCTGTCGGGCGACACGTCGGTCTTGCTGAGGCGCACGACGCGCGTGCCGTTGGAGGGCAGCGTGTCGGTGACGAGGCTGCCGGGCAGGGCGGCCACGAAGCCCGCGACCTGTGGCGTGCCGTGCGTGTACGCGGAGAGCGCCGTGATGTTCCCGCCGATGCTGAACACGTCGATGGGCAGTGCGGACTGGCGGTAGGACGCGCTGAAGTCCGGGTGCTCGTAGCGGAACGCGACCGGGTCGATGCCCTGCAGCGGGATCTGCTCGGTGGAGCTGTCGCCGTAGCCGGGGTAGCGCTGCAGGGGGTTGCTGGTGCTGGGCAGGCCCTGTGACCGGTCGAAGGTGACGCCGGGGCCGGTGGTGACGGTCGGGTCGCTGACGTTGGTGCCGTCGGAGCGGGTGGTTTCGGTGACCTGTCCGGCCCCGCCGCGCAGGGCGCCCGCGCCCGCCACGTACAGTTTGCCCGCGCCGAGCGGCGTCTCGAAGTACCCCTGGCTGCGCGCCTCGTAGGCCGTGCCGCTGCCGCCGCTGCCGAGGCTGCCGGTGAGGCTGACGAAGCCCACCCCGACGCGGGTCCTGCTGGGTGTCGCCTCGAAGGTGCGGGTGATGACGCCGCTGCCCACGAGGACGCGGACGGTGAAGCGGGTGGGGGCGCTGATCGCGGGGAGTTCCAGGCTGCCCTCGCCGTTCCTGAGGACCACCTGCTGGCTCGCGACGGTGGGTCTGGCGTCCGGGGTGAGCGGGTCGAGGCTGGATTCGACGGTGACGCTGGGCGTGCCGGGCGTCAGGCCGTTGATGTCGAGCAGCTTCAGCTTCAGCTTGATGGGCTGCACGCCGTCCGCGACGAGCTGCACGGGCGTGATCTGCGCGGTGACGGGCGCGCTCGCGAGGTACACCTTGACGCTCTGCCCGCCGTAGCTGATGACGTTCTCGCCGGGGCGCAGCTGCACGCCGTAGAACTCGCGGCGCGCGGTGTCCGCCTCGGTGTCGAGGGTGGTCTGCCCGAGCGCGCTGGCGTCCACGGCGTGCCCGTTGACGGTGGGAAGGGTGGGGTCGGCGTCGGGCGTGGCGCCCTGGCTGACCACGGCGACCGTGACGCGGTCGCGGTCGCGGTACACGGTGCCCGCGACGGGCAGGCGGATGCTGCCGTCGTTCTCGCTGGCCTGTGCCTGTCCGGCGGCGACGGCGGCCTTCAGGTCGTCGGGGTCGACGTGACCGGCGAGGACTTCCTGGCGGCCCAGCGCGTAACGGCCGAGCAGGGAGGGCGTCTCCAGGTCCGGCAGGGCCTCCTGGTGCCGGAGGGTGTACGTGAGCACCCCGCGCGGCGCGCCGGGCGTCGTCCAGTACAGGCGGCCGCTCGGTCCGACGAGCGGGTCGGCGGTGGGTTTGCCGTTCAGCAGGCTGCTGCCGGGCACGTAACTGGCGCCCTGCGGCGGCGTGTGGGCCACCACGAGCTGCGTGGCGGCGCGCGGCGCGTCGAAGGGAATACGGACAGTGGAGTTGCGCGCCACCACGATGACGGGCGCGGGCGCTTCCGGCGCGGCCTGCGGGGCGGGATCGGCGGCGGCGGGGGTCGCCGCTTCGGGGGTGGGCGTTTCCGGGGCGGGTGCGGGCGTGGCGGCAACGAACTGACCCTTCACGCTCTGGCGGCTCTCGCAGTTGCTGCTGAGCGTGGCGTTCAGTTCGCTGCTGCCGCCCGCCTCGGCGCTCACGCGGGCGCGGTAGCTGAGGGTGCGGGACTCGCCGGGCTTCAGCTCGCCGCTGAAGATGACCGGGTCGAGCGCCGTGAGGCCCGCGCCGGGCGCGTCCACGAGGCGGTAGGGGGCGTCCGCGCCGGAGGTGTTCGTGACACTCAGGCTGACGGTGACCACATCGCCCGGCAGGGCCGCCGGGACGTCCGCGCGGCGCAGTTCGATCTGCGTGGCGGTGGGCAGCACCTGCACCGGCAGCGTCTGGCTGCGGCCCCAGGGTTGCAGTCCGGCGCTCGCTTCCAGCGTGCCGGCACGCGTGGCTCTGGCCTCGAAGCGCAGCTGCGCGGGGTGCGCGGCGTCCACGCGGGCGGTGGTGGCGGTGTCGCCGTCTGTGCTCAGGCCGTCCGGGAGCGTGACGTGCAGGCTGGCGGGCAGCGCCTGCCGGTCGAAGGCGGTGCTGGCCTGCGCGGTGAAGGTCACCACGTCGCCCACGCACACCTGCGTCTTGTCGGCCGTGAACTTCAGGTCCACGCTCGGCCTGATCTGCACCCTGACCTGCGCGGTCCCGCCCTTGACGACGGTCGCCTGGGCGGTGCTGACGGTGGTCTCAGCGCCCGCGACGGGCTGCACGGCGACCGGGTACGCGCCTGCCGGGAGGTTGAGGGTGGTGTCGTGCTTCAGTGCGATCTGGCGGTCACCGACCGTCACGTCGGCGCCGGTCGCCTCGTTGCCGTCCGGGAGGACCAGTTCGGCGCTGACGTCCAGGCGTCCGGTGCTGTCGGCCCGCACGACGGTGAGGGGGGTGTCCTGGCCGTCCTTCTGCAGCGAGAAGCCGACGGTGTTGCTGTACTGTTTCGCGGCGTCCGGCTGGCGCAGGTACAGGGTGTAGTTGCCGGGCACGTCCGGCAGCGGCAGGGTGTCCCAGCCGAGGTCGCCGGACACCTTGAGCGGGTACACGCGGCCCTGCGCGTCGCGCAGTTCGGCTTCCATCTCGCTGGGGCCGTCCCCGTCGTACATGTGCAGTTCGAGGTTCCCGCCGCCGCTGGCGACGTTCAGGGCCGGGATCCAGTCCTTGGCGTGTACGTTGACGTTCAGGCGGTCCGCTTCGACGGCGGCACTGATGGTGTTCAGGCGGATCGCGAAGGTGTTCTTGCCTTTGCCCTGCGTCTGCACGCGCAGCGTGTACGTCCCTGCCGCGAGGTCGTCGTTCAGGAAGGTCTGCCAGTCGGGCTTCCCGACCCCGAAGTTGCGGGTGCGGACGACCTGCCCGCGCGCGTCGATGAGCATGAAGGTGCTGCTGACCGTGCCGCCGTACCCTTCGTCCCCGTACTCGCTGCTGCTGCGGTAGTCCTTGGGGTCGAACTGGGCGCTGTACACGTCGAGCTGCACGCGGCCCGCCATGCCGACCACGAGGCGCAGGTCCTGGTCGCCGACCGTCCACATGAGCTTGTCGCCGACGCTGGTGAGCGGCAGGGAGGTGCTGACTTCCTGCGCGGCAGCCCCGCTGATCAGGGCGGCCGTGATGGTGCTGAGGGCGCGGGTGGTGACGAGGGCGCGGCGGGACCCGTTGCTGCCGGAGGACGTGTCGGGGTTCATCAGTACCTCCATCCGGCCACGGGATCCGTGACGGCGGACCCGGGCGCGCCCGTGAAGCGGAAGCGGTACGTGAACGTGCGTTCAGCGGCGGGCAGGGGGTCGAGGGTGAGGGTGTTGCTGCCGTCCAGCAGCGTCGCGCCCTGTGGGAGCGGGTCCTGCAGGGTGAAGCCCGCGAGGGCCTGCGCGGCGGTGACGGTGACCTGCACTCGGTACACGTTGTCCTCGGCGGTCGTGAAGACCTGCTTGCGGACCTGCAGCACGCCGGGGGCCTGGGCAGTGCCCATGCTGAGGGTGGTGTCGCGGATCACGTCGACGTTCCCGGCGTTCGGTTGCAGCGCGAAGTCCACGCTGGTGAGGTTGCGGACGTACACGCCGCGGCTGCCGGGGCGACCGCCGTCCTGCGGGACGGTGAGCGGCTGCTGCGCGACGCTGGACGGGTCGAGCCGCAGTGCCGCGAAGCCCTCGCGGACGCTCCCGAAGTGGTAGCGGCCGGTGGCGTCCGTCAGGGCGATGCGGCCGTTCGCGAGGATCACGCGGGCGTTCTGGACGGGCACGTCCACGCCCTGGTCGTAGCGGCCGTTGCGCTGCACGTCCTGGAACACGTACCCGACGATGTCCCCGACCGGCGCGAACAGCAGCGGCGTGATGCGGTTGGTGGCGCTGGCGGACTGCTCGGGAATCTCGGAGCCGTTCGCGGAGATGGCGCGGGCGATGGCGGTGTTCTGGATGCGGTCGCCGGTCGCGCTCGGCAGGACGCGCGCCTCGAAGATCACCTCGTGCTGCGCGCCGGGCCCGAGTTCCGGCAGCACCCAGACGTGGTCCGTGCCGGTGATGGTGGGGTCGTTGATGGGCGCGCCGTTGAAGCGGCTGCTGCCGGGAATGTATTCCAGGCCGACCGGCATGCTGTCCGTGATCTCGACCCTGCGCATGGTGGCGACGGTGGAGGGGTTCCGGACGAGGAAGGTGTACGTGACGATGTCCCCGATGCTGACCTCGGCGGGCGTGCTGGTCTTGCTGAACACCAGGCTGCCGGAGAAGACGGGCGTGGTGACGGGCGCCGACGGGACCGGCTGCACGAACTCGGTGCTGGTGAGCGTGAAGGCGTTGCTGATGACCGTGTCGTCCGGCGTGCCGGTCGCGACGCGGGCCGTGACGGTGCGCGTGACGGTCTGCCCGGCGGGGATGGTGCCGATGGTCCACGTGACGGTGCCGCCCGCGTAGGTGCCGTTGTCGGACGACAGGTATTCCAGGTGGCTGTCGAGCGGGTCGCTGAGCACGACATTGTGGATGTCGACGGGCAGGGGGTTCAGGACGGTCAGGGTGTACGTGAGGGTCTCGCCCTGCTTGACGGTGCCGGTGGGGCTGACGGTCTTGGTGAGGCCCGGCTGGCCGATCACGATGTCGCCCACGCGGTCGAGGGTGGCGTTCTCGGGTGCGCCGCGCGTGCCGCTGACCGTGAGGCGCAGTTCCTCCCAGGGGGTGCCGTTCACGTCCTGCGCGCGGATGCTCTGAATGCCGCCCACCTGCGGGGTGAGGCACACCTGGAAGTCGTGCGTGGCGCCGGGCGCGAGCGTGAGGTTCTGACGCATGGGGCTGCCGTCGAGTTCGAGGAGCTGGGGTTCGGCGGTGCCGGTCGTGACTTCGGCGCGCACGCTGAGGGTGTCGTCGCGGTCCCCGAGGTTCTGCTCGGTGTGCCTGAAGCAGGTCGTCTGGTTCGCGAAGATCATGTCCTTGGTCTGCAGGTCGTCGCTGCTGAGTTCACCGCCGGGCAGGGCCTGCGCGTTCCCGATCGGGCCGACCGCGATGAGGGGCGCGTAGCGCACGTCGACGGTCGCGCCGGTCTGCGTGTCGGGCGTGCCGGGGCTGCTGAGCTGCGCGACGTTGCGGCGCGTGCCGACCTCGGTGGGGGGCGCGGTGAGGCGGAAGGTCAGGCTGCCGCTCGCGCCGCTGGCGAGACTGTCGAGCCGCCAGCGCAGGCCGATCACGCTGTTCGGTTCGCCGCTCATCCAGGTGCTGCCGTCGGACGTGAACTCCACACGGCCCGTGGCGGTGCTGGCGCTGCCGGGCACGTACGTGAAGCCCTGCATGTCGGGGGTGTTCAGGAGGTCCGTGACGATCACTTCGCGGGAGGTGCCGCTGCCGGTGTTGCTCAGGCCGAGGGTCACGCCGACCACGCCGCCCGGCATGACGCGCGCCGCGTCGAAGCTCTTGCTGAGCGCCAGGGCGGGCGGGTCGGCCACGTCGAGGCGGGCGACGTTGTCGCTGTCGGTCGCGCCGCCCAGGGCCGCCGCGCAGACCGCCGCGAGGTTCAGGAAGGCCTGACCGCGGCTGCCGTTCTGGGTGCTGGCCCGCACGAGGAGCGCGGCGCTGCCGTCGGCGGGCAGGTCGATGGACGTGACGGCGGGCTCGTCCGTGTCGATCAGGCCGTTGCCGTTCGCGTCGAGGTGCACGCTCAGGTCGCCGGGCGTGAAGGCGGAACTGCGGTCGGTGGTGGTGCTGAGCGTGAAGGTGTTGACGGCGTTGCCGGTGTTGCTGAGCGTGTAGTGCAGCGTGGCCGTCTCGGCGGGCAGCAGGTTGACGCTCTGGCCGGGGGCGCTCAGGGTACCGTTCGGCAGGACGCTCAGCGAGCAGACCTGCGAGACGACCGTCTGCACGGTGGCGGAGCGGGCGGTGAAGGGAGCGCCGCTGCCGTCGTCACTGACGCCCTGGAAGGTCGCCTGGTTCTCGATCACGGTGCCGGCCGGAGTTCCGGCAGCGCCTGCCAGACCCAGCAGGGTCACGATCAGGGCCAGCAGGTGGGTTAGGGGATGGTGACGCATGAAGCCTCCGGGCGGGGGGACGGGGTAGATGTTGACGGAGTGCGTCTGCCCAACATGGTCCGGATGGAGTTCATCATGCCACTGCGGCGACGCGGTTGGAGCTGTACATGAAAGGAGTTTCTGGATTTGGGCGGCGCGTGAAGCAAAACGGGAACTGCGAAAGGGGTGGTGCGGGAAAAAGGGTCGTGCCGAACAGGTGAGGGACTGGTGTGGGGAAAACGGGTGTGCCCCAGGAGGCGGGGCACACCCGGCGGGGATCAGTTGATCTTGACCTTGAAGGTCACGACGAAGCTCTGACCGGGCTTCAGGATGTCGTTGTTGTCGATGGTGTTGTCGTTGTTGCTGTCCACGGCCACTTCGACCTTGGTGGCCGCCGCGAGCGCGGTGGGCGCGGTGGCGGACCAGGCGCCGGTCCCGCCGACGCGGTAGAGGATCTTGGCGGGCGCCGCGATGGCGGTGGTCGCGCTGATGCTCACGAAGCTGGTGTTGGTGGGGAGCGTGTCGGACACGATGGCAGCCTTGATGTTGGCGTTGCCGGTGTCCTGGCCGGTGATGCTGTACGTGACGGTGTCACCGGGCTTGGCGCTCGCGAGGTCCACGGCCTTCACGACGTAGTTGGTGGGCGTGCCGACCTTGGGGATGGTGATGGTGTCGTTGGTGTCGTTCGCCGTGACGCCGGTGGTGTTGCCGGTGACGCTCTGCGTGACCGGGTACGCGCCGGGGTAGGCGTTGTTGGGGATGCTCACGACGGGGATCAGGCAGTACGTCGCGCCGGGGGCCACGCTGGGCGTGGCGGTGATGGCGGTGGTGCTGTCGGCCGTGCCGTCGCAGTTCGCGTCGGGGAGGTACGTGACGGGCACCGTGACGCTGCCGGTGGGGGTGCTGAAGGTGACGGTGCCGGCGGGCGTGAACGCCTCGGGGGCGCCGCCGGTGTTCTTGATCTGCATCGGCACGCTCGTCAGGGTGACGGAGGTGCTGCCGCCGGGGTTGTTGCCGGCCGGGGTGGGCGCGGTCTGGGTGGGGGTCTGGGTGGCGTCGGGGCCGGTGGCGGTCTTGTCACCGTAGGCGACGCCGGGCAGCAGGACCGTGTCGGTGGTGGTGTCGGTCTTGGTGGCGTCGTTGCTGCTCTTGGCCGTGACGGTCACGGTGGGCTGCTTGGTGTTGTCGGTGGTGGTGCTGCCCGCCGGGAAGGTCACCTCGATGCGGATGTCCTTGCTGGCGCCCGCGGCAATGGTGCCGGTGTCGACGGTGCCGTCGCTGTCGGTGTCGGTCAGGACCGCGCCGCTCGCGTCGAGGATGCGGACGGTCGCGCCGGCCGGCAGGTTGAGGCTCGCGGCGGTGATGTCGAAGGTGTCGGTGCGGTTACCGGTGTTGGTGATCGTGTTGGTGAAGGTGACCTTGGTGGTGGTGCTGGTCGCCGGGGCGGTCGAGGTGTCGTTCAGCTCGGCGATGGTGATGCCGGTGGTGGTGGTGGTGTCGGTCGTACCGGCGGGCGCGTTGCCGGCCGCGTAGCCTTTCGGGCCGATGACGCCGGCGTCCGTGCGGCTGATGGTCACGAGGTTGGCGTTGTTGCTGTCGGTCGGCTGCGTGAAGGGCGCGGCGGGCTCGTTGGTGGTGCCGGCCGTGCCGTTCGCCTGGCGCGTGCCGGTGGGGCTGCTGCCGTAGGTCTGGCCGTTGGTGGCGGTCGTGGGGACGACGTACACCTGGTAGAACTTGACGGACGTGTCCTGGGCGACGCCGCTGATGGTGGTGATGGGGGTGGAGGCCGCGACTTCGGCGGCGCTCAGCACGCCGTCGCCGCTGGTGTCGGCGCTGGCGGGGTAGTACTTCACGTTCGCGGTGGTGAGTCCCGTTCCGGTACCGCCGACGCTGGGGGTGGTCAGGGCGTAGCTCTCGCCGTTGACGTTGCCGGTGTTGGTCAGGGTGTACTGGAAGGAGACGGTGTCGCCGGGCTTGATGCTGGTGAGGCTCTGGCCGGGGTTGGCGTAGTCGGCCGCCTGGGTGGGCGTGGTGCCGGCCGTGGTCTGGTTGGGGGTGATGGTGAAGCTGGGGTTGGGCAGCACGGTCGTGGTGACCGTGTTGGAGTTGACGGTCGGCTGGGCCACGCCGGCGTCGTCAGCGAAGCTGATCTGGGCGGTGTTGGAGATCGTGGTGCCGGCGGTGGTGCCGGTGGCGCCAGCGGCACCGGCGGCCAGGGCGACCATCAGCGAGAGCAGACTCAGGGACTTCTTCATGCATTCCTCCTCAGGAATCGGGGTTCAGGTGAACGCGGGGGCAACGGGACGAGAGACGACGCAGGGGATGACGGACGCAGCACGCGCGGTGATGCGGGAAGAAAGGAGGATCAGTTGACGCGCACCCGGAAGCTGAGCTTCAGGGACTCGTCGGCCGCGAGCTGGGCGATGACCCAGCGGACGTTGGTGTACTCGTTGGCGGGCGCAGCGACCTGTTTGGTGACGCTCTTGCCGTTCTCGGTCACGGTGACGGTCTTCATGGGCGTCGCGGTGAAGGTCTTGCCGCCGTCGATGCTGTACACCGTGTTCCAGCGGTCGCCGGTGGGGGTGGCGTTTCCGGCGTACACGGTGCCTTTGGGAACCGGGACGCTGATCACCGAGTTGCGGACGACTTTGGTGGAGACGTTGGTCACGGTGACCTCTTCTCGCAGCACGTCGCCCGGCAGGACCGTCTTGGGGGAGGGGACCACGGTCTCGACGGCCTTGCCGTTGACGGTGGCGGTCTTGATCCCGTCCTGTGCCAGCGACACCTTGACGGGCGGGGTCGCGGGTGTGGTCTTGGCGGGCGTCGCCGTCTGTGCGGACGCCGATCCGAGCAGGACCACGATTGTCATGAGCTTCTTCATGTAACTCTCCTCACGTGCTGGTGCCTCACCAACACAAAGCCGACAGACGCTGGTTGCTGCCAACTTCTGCCGGTCGCGCCACTGGCTCTGCATCCGGCTAGGCGCCCGATTGCGCCGAATGCTTCATCACCTCAGATTGTCTGGAGCCTTGTGAACCAGTCCTGCGGGTTCGGGCCGTGTTCCCACGCCAGCGCGTGGTGACCACAGTCTGCTGAGACGGGTATCACAACAGACTTACAGCCGCAGGACAGGATAGGACAGGTGGGTGAGCCACGGTCACGGGGCGACCCGCATCCACACCCTCTCGGGCGAATGCTCACACATTCTAGTGAGTGAGTGTTTTTTCACATCTCCCCGCTGGGGTAAGCCATCTGGCTTAGTGCAGAGATCACACTCCTGTGCCACGGTCCTCTGACGTGCCCCCCCGCACGATCCGCTATGCTGCTCCCGAAATGGAACGTACCTTTGCCATGATCAAACCCGACGGCGTCAAGCGTGGCCTGACTGCCGAAATCCTCGCCCGCATCCAGCGGAAGGGCTACCGCGTGGTGGGCCTCAAGCAGTTCGTGATCTCCCGCGAACTCGCCGAGAACCACTACGGCGAGCACAAGGAACGCCCCTTCTTCGGTGAGCTGGTCGACTTCATCACGTCCGGCCCGGTCGTCGCGATCGCGCTGGAAGGCGAGAACGCCATCCTCGGCTGGCGCGGCATGATGGGCGCCACCAACCCCGCCAACGCCGCCCCCGGCAGCATCCGCGCCGACTACGCCACCACCACCGGCGAGAACGTCACGCACGGCTCCGACAGCCCCGAGAGTGCCGAGCGCGAACTGGGCCTGTTCTTCAAGCCCGAAGAACTGCTCTAAGCGCCGCCCGAAGCGCCCCGCCCGGCCCCGTGCCCGGCGGGGCGCTTCACGTGGGCCTCTCCTCTCCCCTGCTACACTCCGCGTATGGCCCGTTCCGCATCCAGGTCCCCTGCCCGCCCGGTCAGCTACCGTGACGCCTACGCCGCCCTCACGCGGATCGCGACCGAGCTGGAACACAGCGAGCCGGACCTGGACCGCGTCCTGCCGCTCATCGAGGAGGCGCAGGCCGCCTACGCGGTGTGCCGGGGGCGCATCGAGGCGCTGCAGGCGGCGCTGGGCGAAGAAGCCCTCGCCCCGCAGGACGACCCGGACGAAGATACGGACGAGCAGGACTGAACTGCACCCGGTGGCTTCGGGCGCACGGCCGCAACAGTCCACCATATATATAGTCCGGCGCGAAGATGAATTCGTGGCCGCCCCCCGGCCCCTGCACGGAAGCCTTCCGCATCCCCGGACCCGCGGGGCATATCTGTGCTACACTCGTCTACTGAAACCCGCTTCGGCGGGTATGTTCCCGCGTCCGCTGAAGCGCGCTGGGTGACCCGAGGGGAACCCGTGTCTTCAAAAGTGGGCCGGTGTACGGGAGGAATACGATGTTCGCAGTTATTACGAGCGGTGGCAAGCAGTACCGCGTTTCCGAGGGCGACGTGCTCAAAGTCGAGAAGCTGAAGGGCGAGGCCGGCGACAAGATCGACCTGACCCCCCTGTTCGTTTCCGGCGACAAGGTCCTGACCGGCAGCGAGGCCGCCAAGTTCGTCGTGAGCGCCGAAGTGGTCGACCACGGCAAGCACAAGAAGATCTACATCCGCAAGTACAAGAGCGGCATCCAGTACCGCAAGCGGACCGGTCACCGCCAGCAGTTCACGGCGATCAAGATCGTCGGCATCAAGGGCTGAACCGCCCGGTTCAAGGGACGCCAGGGCACGCCCGGTCGCTCCTGCGAACATCGGTGAAGTGAGGGTCTTCCTCACCCCTGAACAAGAACCCCCGAACCCCCCAATCCTGCAGGTCCCGGCACGACGCGGCCGGACCGCACCGAGGTAGACCAACATGGCACACAAGAAAGGCGTAGGTTCGTCCAAGAACGGACGTGACAGCAACCCCAAGTACCTGGGCGTGAAGAAGTTCGGCGGCGAGAAGGTCCTGGCCGGCAACATCCTCGTCCGTCAGCGCGGCACGAAGTTCCAGGCGGGCGCGGGCGTCGGCATGGGCCGCGACCACACCCTGTTCGCCCTCGTCGAGGGTCAGGTCGTGTTCGCCAACAAGGGCAACAAGGGCCGCTTCATCAGCGTCCAGGCGCCCGTCGCCGCTGCCGCTGACTGAGTTCAGCGCAGCCTGAGAGTCACAGAGGCCGGGCCTGCGGGCTTCGGCCTCTGTGTTGTACAGGGGCGGCACGCGGGACGGAGCGCGGCACCACACACGGCGTCCGTTTCACGATACGGGCGCGCGGGGAGACGCCGGATGCACCTTCATCCCGCGCACCCCGGATCAATCGGCAGCACCCACAGCAGGCAGGAGAGTCATGGCGTTCAGAGATGTGCTGGAAATCGAGGTACAGGCGGGACACGGCGGCGACGGAAGCATGAGCTTCCACCGCGCCAAGTACACGCCCAAGGGCGGCCCGGACGGCGGGCACGGCGGCAAGGGCGGCAGCATCATGCTGCGCGCCGTGGAGGGCGTGGACAGCCTGGAGCGGCTGCTCGGACGCCGGAAGTTCAAGGCCGAGAACGGCGCGTACGGCGAGGGCCGCCTGCGCCAGGGCAGTGACGGCACCGACACCGTCATCGACGTGCCGGTCGGCACGACGGCCTTCGACCTCGAGACGGGCCGGGTCGTGGCGGACCTCATCACGGCCGGGCAGGTCAAGGTCATCGCGCGCGGCGGCTTCGGCGGGCGCGGCAACAGCACCTTCGCGAGCAGCACGCGTCAGGCCCCGCGCTTCGCGGAGCTCGGCACGCGCGGCCAGTACCGCCGCATCCGGCTGGAGTTGCGCCTGATCGCGGACGTCGGCCTGGTCGGGTACCCGAACGCGGGCAAGTCCAGCCTGCTGAAGGCGCTCTCGAACGCGAACCCTGCCATCGCCGCGTACCCGTTCACGACCCTCTCGCCCATCCTGGGCGTGGTGGACGACCTGGACCGCGACCGCCGCTTCACGCTGGCGGACATTCCCGGCATCATCGAGGGCGCCAGCGAAGGCAAGGGCCTGGGCCTGGAGTTCCTGCGGCACATCTCGCGCACGCGCCTGCTGGTGTACGTGCTGGACGTCACGCAGAACCCCGTGCAGGAACTCGGCGCCCTGCAGGCCGAACTGCGCGCCTACGACCCCACCCTGCTGGACGGGGTGTCGCTCGTGGCGCTCAACAAGATCGATCTCGTGGACGCCGACCTCGCGCAGCTCGCCGAGGACGAACTGAGCAGCATGGGTCTGCCGGTCATGCAGGTCAGCGCGGGCGAGCACCTGAACCTCGACGCGCTCAAGCAGGCGATCTTCGAACTGCTGCCCCCGTACGAACTGTGGGCGCAGACGCACGCGCTGGAAGAAGAGTCCGACGTGCTGCGCGAAGCTCCCCTCACCATCGACACCCGGATGGACCCGCCCGACAAGAATCGTGGCGTGGAGGAAGGCGGCCCGGTCCGCGTGTGGATCGTGCAGGGCGGCGGCTTCGAGGACCGCCTGCAGCGCTTCTCGCGTCACCTCGAGGAAGCGTCCGAGTACCTGGGCGGTGTCTTCAAGCGCCAGGGGCTGTACAAGGCCCTGAAGCAGGTCGGCGCGCAGGAAGGCGACACCATCGAGATCGGACCGCACCGCTTCGAGTACTTCGACGACGAGGACCACGGCTGACCTCCGCAGGGCCGGGCACCGTGAATGAACGAATTCCACGGTTTCCGCCGCCCCGCGAGGCGTATACTCGGGGCTATGGCGCGGCAGATTTCGGAGCAGATGTTGCGACGGACCCGCAGGTCCCACGCATGATGCAGACGCTGCCCAGGCTCGGCCCGGCAGCGCCGGTCCCCCCGGCACGGCAGACCCTCCAGACGCCACCGGAGGTGATGCAGGGCTGGCTGAGCCGCGTGCAGCTGATGGTCAAACCCCGCCGGTTCGAACACGTGATGCGGGTCGCGCACCTCGCGCGCGACATCGCGCTCGCGAACGGCATCGACCCGCAGCTCGCGTACTGGTCGGGCGTGCTGCACGACGTGGCACGCGACCTGCCGGACAGCGAACTGCTGCGGCTCGCGCCGCCCGAGTGCGACATCGACGCCGCCCACCCGCTCGCCCTGCACGGCCGGGCCGGACGCACCCTGCTGGAACACTGGGGCCTGCAGGGACGCACGGAACGCGAACGCACCGTGCTGGAAGCCGTCGAGGACCACACGACCGGGCCGCGCAGCGGGAACCCCGTGTCGGCGTGCGTGTACATCGCGGACGTGTCGGAACCCGGGCGCGGCGTGAACGCCGACATCCGTGAACTGGCGCTGCACGACCTGCCCGCCGCGCTGCGGCAGGCGATCGTCTCCAAGGTGACGTACCTGCAGGGACGCGGCATCGAGGTGCACCCCCGCACCCTGCGTACCTTCCACGACCTGCGCTGACCGGCGCTCCACCCTCGTCCGTTCGCCGCGCGGTCCGGCGACCGAGTCTCTCAGCGGGCCACCCCCACCATGAAACGACATGTCTGACCCTCAACCCCCACAGGCGCCCGAGCCGGGCCGCAGGAACTGGAGTGCCCGCCGGCAGGTGGGCCGCGTTCGCAGCGGCCAGGTGTACTACGACCACGCCGAACCGGCCGGGGCTGCCCCGGCCACACCCGTCCGGGAGCGCACGTCGCCCGCGTGGCGCGCGTGGCAGCTGTCCGCGCTGACGCTGTCGGCCCTGTCGCTCGGCGGGTACGCGGTGCTGAACGCGTCGGGCGGCGAGGCGCGGCGCGTGATGGCGGCCGTGCCGGGCGAAGCGCCGCACCTGACGCTGCTCGTGGCCGGGCGAGACATCGTGTACTGCGCGCCGTACACGCCCTGCAAGGATCAGGACACCCGCAAGGTGTGGCAGCCGCCCAACACCGACTCGATCATGCTGATCAAGGTGGACGGCAGCAAGATCAACGTCCTGTCCATCCCGCGCGACACCAACGTCGGCCCCTACGACCCGAACCGTGGCCCGGCGTCGCAGAAGGTCAACAGTCAGTACTGGTCCAGCGGCCTGCAGGGCCTGAGCAGCGCCGTGGAGGAAATCACGGGCGAACGCGTGGACTACACGGCCGTCGTCCGGACCGACTACGTGGAGCGCGTGATCGGCGCGCTCGGCGGGCTGGACGTGACGGTGCCCGACATCGCCGCGTACGGTCACCCGGACCAGCGCGGCATCCAGTTCGACGACAACGCCGCGAACCTGCACGTGCACCTTCAGCCCGGCCCGCACCACCTCGACGGCAAGCAGGCCGTCGCGTACCTGCGGATGCGCAAGGGCGTCGGGGACGACTACGGGCGCATGGACCACCAGAAGCAGGCGCTCAGCCAGCTGGTCGGGAAGCTGAAGTCGCCCGGCCGTCTCGCGGCGGCCCTGCCCGTGATCGTGGGCGGCCTGTCGAACGGGGTGGACACCAACGCCGACGCGGGCCTCGTGCAGAGCCTCACCCCGGCCCTGTCGCAGGTGCGCCTGAACTTCGCGACGCTGCCCACCAACGAGATTCCCGGCAGTTACAACCTCGCGGCGGACCGGGAAGCGCTCGCCAGACTGTGGAACGACGACGCCGCGCAGGGCACGGCCGGCGCGAAGGCCGCCTCGGTGGTCGTCGAGGACGCCAGCGGGCACGGCCTCGGGCCGCGCTTCGTGAAGGCGCTGCGTCAGGCGGGGTACAGTACCGTGAAGCTCCAGACGGTGCCCGCCAGTCCGGAACACACGCAGGTCTTCACGCAGACCGAGCCGCGCGCCGCCGAGAACCTCGCCGACCTGCTGAACGTCTCGCGCCTGCAGGGCCGCCGCTTCCCGGTCGGGGACGGCGAGATCGGCGTACTGCTCGGCGAGGACGCCAACACCCTCTACGCCGCGCTGCCCCACTAGCCCACCCTGACGGCACGCCCGCACGGCCAGCGACCCACGCCGCCCCCCGGGCCCGCCCGACCCCGAACCTGCCCACCTTCCCCCGCCCCTCCCGGCCGCGCCCCGCGCCGCCCTGAACCCCCCCGGAGCACCCATGACCCAGACGCACACCATCGACGCCACCACCCACAGCCAGCTGAAAGCCATCGTGGACGCCGCCCTGGAGCGCCGCGCCGACGACGTGAAGGTTCTCGACCTGAGCGGCGTGTCCAGCACCCTCGACTTCTTCGTGATCGCCACCGCCACCGCCGGACTGCAGCTGAACGCCGTGCAGGAAAACGTGAAGCAGAAGGCCATGGAGGCCGGACTGCCGCGCCCCACCGTGGAAGGCCCCAGCGAACGCTGGCTGCTGATGGCCTTCGGCGCGAGCATCGTCGTGCACCTCATGACCCGCGAGGCCCGCGAGTACTACGACCTCGAAGGCCTGTGGTCCGACGCGCGCGAAGTCAGCTTCGCGGAGTAATCCCGCTCCGCCACCCTCGGCCCGGACGTTTGAAGTCCGGGCCGTTGTGCTGCCAGTCCGTGCGGGTGGTCCGCACCGGAACGGTCCGCCGCGCCGGGCCGTGTCCTGTAGATTGAACGGATGGACGCGCAGACCCCCACCGACCAGACCTCCGCCAGCCAGCACGGCCTGACCTTCGAACAGAAGCTCGCCAACTACGCCGACCTGCTCGTCCGGGTCGGCGTGAACCTGCAGCCCGGCGGGAAACTGCAGTTGAACGCCCCCATCGAGGCGGCTCCCCTGGTGCGCCTCATCGCGCAGAAGGCCTGGGAGGCGGGGGCCGTCGACGTGCACGTCGCGTACCAGGATCAGGTGCTGGGCCGCGTGATGTTCGATCACGCGCCGGACGCCGCGATGGAGTACGCGCCCGCCTGGAGTGCAGAAGAGGCCGCGCACCGCGTGGACGACGGGTACGCGTTCCTGAGCGTGGCGGGCAGCGACCCGGACCTGCTGGCGGGCGCCGACCAGGGCCGCATCGCCCGGCGCAGCAAGACGAGCGCCCTCCTCAGCAAGCCCGTGTCGGAACGCATGATGGCCTTCGAGGTGAACTGGAGCATCGGCGCGATGCCCGTCCCCAGCTGGGCGCGCAAGGTCTTCCCGACCCTGACGCAGGACGAGGCCGTCGCGCGCCTGTGGGACGCGATCTTCCAGGTGAGCCGCGCGGACACGCCCGACCCGGTCGGCGCGTGGCGCGCGCACGTGGACCGGCTCGCCAGCGTCCGCACGCACCTGAACGGGCGCCGCTACCACGCCGTGCACATCCGCAACGCGCACACGGACCTGACGGTCGGCCTGGCGGACGGGCACCTGTGGGCGGGCGGCGCGTGGCCCGCCCAGAACGGCGTGGCAGGCGTCCCGAACCTCCCGACCGACGAGGTGTTCACCATGCCGCACCGCGCGCGGGTGGACGGGTACGTGCAGGCCAGCAAGCCGCTGAGCGTGCGCGGCACCCTCATCGAGGACATCCGCATGCGCTTCGAGGGCGGACGGGCCGTCGAGGCGACCGCCAGCCGCGGGCAGGACGTGCTGCTGGCACTGCTGGACACCGACGAGGGCGCCCGGCACCTGGGCGAGATCGCGCTGGTGGAGTACGACTCGCCCGTCGCGAGCACCGGCCTGCTGTTCTACAACACCCTCTTCGACGAGAACGCCGCGAGTCACATCGCGATGGGGCAGGCGTACGCCTTCAACGTCGAGAACGGCACGGCCGAAGGCGCGCTGGCCGCGGCGGGCGGCAACACCTCCCTGATCCACGTGGACTGGATGATCGGAACGCCCGACACGGACGTGGACGGCGTGTACGAGGACGGACGCCGCGAGAGCGTCATGCGGGCCGGCAAGTGGAGCTACGACACGCAGGACTGACCTGTACCCTCCACCCGGCACGGCAGGCGCACCTGGAGCCGTCCGGCTTGTCCGCACGGCCGGACAGCTTGCTGTACCGCTCGGCACACCGGGGTGTAAGAGATTTGAGAGAAGGCTGAAACTCCTGTATATTCTCGCTCAATCCACACAGCGCCGGCGCGTACCGGCACGCTCCGCAGGGCGTGCTGTGCCGTGCGTTTCTGGAGTGTATTCGGCCCTGCTGTCCACGCTCATCAACGGTCAAGGAGAGAACGTGTCCATCCGCTCATCAAGAGTCCTGCTCCTCGCGCTCAGCGCCTCGCTCCTGGCGGCCTGCAACTCCGGCACCAGTGCACCCGAAGTGACGCTCAGCGGCGTCCTCAGCCTGTCCCGCGCCGGTGAAGCCGTCGCCGGGGCGACCGTCAAGGTGGGCGACACCGGCCCGCAGACCACCACCGACGCCAGCGGTCACTACACGCTGAACATCCCCGCCAACAGTGGCGCCGTGGCCCTGACCTTCACCAAGGCCGGGTACGCGTCCACCCGCGTCGAGAACGTCGATCCGGCCAGCATGCCGGTCGTGGACGAGATCCTGCAGGCCTCGCTGAACCCCGACCTGCCGAGCACGCCGCCCACCGTCACGCTGGACCTCGCAGACGGCGCGACCGTCGGCGCGGACGACCTGAAGATCCAGGTCAAGACCACCACCGCCTCCCCCGACCTGAACGGCCCCACCAGCGGCATCGCGTCGCTCGGGGTGGACGCGGGCAGTTCCGGGTACCTGAACGCAGGGCGCGCCCGGGCCTTCGTCGCGTCGCTGAAGGGAGACGACACCTTCACGCTCAAGGCGAGCGACATCGCCGCGTACAGCGGGAACCTCGACGTGCACGTCGCCGTGTACGACTTCAACGGCAACCGCACGCACGTCATCCGGCACGTGAAGGTCGCCGCGACCAGCGTCGCGAAGGCCGTCGTGGCGCCCACCGACCTGAGCCCCACTGCCATCACCTTCGCGGACACCGCCACGTACGGCGCGCTCGGCACGTCCCCGCTGGCCTCCAGTGCCCTGAAGAACTTCGTCAAGGGCGACGCGGCGACCCTCAAGGGCCTCGCCGTGCAGCGCAGCGGCACCCTCACCCCGCAGGCGGCCGACAGCGGCACCGTGATGTGGGTGGACGTGGCCTTCAAGTACGACCCGGCCGCGCCGCTGCCACGCAGCTTCGAGCTGTACCGCTCCAGCGACGCGCAGAACTACACGCGCGTCCTGACCGCCACGCCCGCCAAGGTCGCGCAGGACGACAAGGGCAACTACCTGATCCGTGACAACTCCGCGCAGCTCACGCCCGGCACCAGGTACACGTACCGGGTGCGCGCCGTGAGCGACACGGCCACCCAGGACTCCGCCGTGACGACCGTCACCCCGCTCGGCCGCTACACCATCACGCTCGGCGCGCCCGCACAGGGCAGCACCGGCGTGGAGACGGCCCCGATCTTCCGCTGGAAGACCGGCGGCGCGAGCGACAAGGAAGCGCTGCTGCTGCTGGTGCTCGACCGCACGCAGGCCGAAGGCAAGAGCTTCCAGTGGCAGAGCGACGTGAGCGGCAAGACGTCCGCCGTGTACGACAACGACGGCCGCGCTCTCACGCCCTACCTGCAGCCGTTCCACGCCTACGACTGGCAGATGGCAGGCATGACGTACAACACCGACCAGACCGCCTTCTCCATCGGTGCCGACTTCTTCAACGCGCTCGGCATCGTCAGCAACCCCGTGAAGGGCGGTCCCGTCAACGAGTTCGTGACCGGAGGATACTGATGCAGCCCAAGAATCTCGCCAGCCTCGCCCTGGCCGTCACGCTGGCCCTCGCCTCCTGCTCTCAGGGGACCCTGACCGCCTCCACCCCCGTCGCCCCCGCGCCCGGAGCGTTCGTGGTGGACCCCACGCACAGCTACGTGGCCGGGCAACTCGTGATCGGCCTGCAGGACGGCCGCGGCGCCCGCGACGTGGCCGAAACGATCGGCGCGCAGGTCCTGGCCGAACTGCCTGAACTGCAGGCGGCCGTGCTGAGCCTGCCGGCAGGCCTGAGCGTCCAGAAGGCCGTGCGTGCCCTGGCAGGCAGCGGCGCCCTGCGGTACGCCGAACCGAACTACCTGATGACCACCCCCGAACGTTCCGGCAACACGCCCCAGGGCGGCCTGGACGCCAGCGCCAGCGTGACCGCGCAGGCCACCGGGGCCCTCAACGACCCGCAGCTCGGCAAGCAGTGGTTCCTGAACAACATGAACGCCCCGAAAGCCTGGGCGACCGCGACCGGGAAAGGCATCCGGATCGGCGTGGCGGACGAGGACATCGACCGCAACCACCCGGACCTCAAGGCGAACATGGCGTTCCCCGGCTTCGACAGCCCCAACCAGACCCTCATCACGGCTGCCACCCCCTACGACGGCAGCGGACACCACGGCACCTGGGTGAGCGGCACGGCCGCCGCCGTCGGCAACAACGGCATCGGCGGCGCGGGCGTCGCGTACGAGGCGAGCATCGTACCGCTCACCATCACGCACGACCCTACAGGCGCGTCGAACGTCGATTCTGCCCGTGCTTTCGTGTGGGCCGTGAACGGCCCGGACGGCATCGCGCCCGGCGCGGCCGGCGACACCGACACGCCCGCCGGACACCGGGGCTTCGTGGACATCCTGAACTACTCCTTCGGCGGGACGGCGTACTCGCAGCTCAGCAAGGAAGCCATCGACTACGTGCTCAGCAAGGGCGTGGTGTTCGTCACCTCGGCCGGGAACACGCCCACCACCGGCCCCGCCAGTCCCGCGTGGACACCCGGCGCGATCAGCGTGGCCGCCACCACCCCCCGCAACACCCGCACGGACTTCTCGAACAAGGGCGCGCACCTGAGCGTCGCCGCGCCCGGCAAGCAGGTGTGGGTGACGGCCGTCAGGACCGACACCAGCAATGCCAGCGAGTCGAACTACGAGTACGTGGACGGCACGTCGTTCTCCAGCCCCGCCACGGCCGGCGCAGCCGCGCTGGTGCTGCAGGCCTCCGCCACCAAGAACGCCGACGGGAGTGTCAAGCAGATCACGCTGACGCCCGCCCAGGTGCGCCACATCCTGGAAGACACGGCGCTGAAACCCACCGGGGCGTACAGTATCGAGACCGGCAACGGCATCGTGCAGGCCGACAAGGCCGTGCTGCGCGCCACGCAGGACGCCGCGAACACCGTCGAGAAGGGCGTGAACGTGGCCCTGCAGTTCGTGGCACGGAGCGACAGCAAACTCGGCATTCCGCTGGTGGGCGTCACCCTGAGCGGCGGGAAGCGACCGGATCAGCTCCTGTACGCGCAGTCGGCCGCCGGGGACGCCATCTACCCGGCGGGCCGCGTGAACTTCCGCGAGATCGACGCGGGCGACTACCAGCTGTACGCGTCCGGGCCGCGCACCGTCGTGGCAGGCGGCACGCCCGGCATCCTCAGCTCGCCGCTGAGCCTCGCGCCCGGCGCCGCGAAGGGATACACCCTGCCGCTGGACGTCACCTTCCCCACCGACAGCAACGAACCGAACGACACGACCGCCACAGCCACCCCCATCGCGTACGGCGTCGCGAAGGACGGCGTGCTGAAGAACGGCGACCAGGACGTATTCGCATTCACCGCCACGGCGGGCGACGTGGCCTTCCTGAACACGCAGACGGTCACGGGCTCGCCCGACATCGGGCTGCAGGTGCTCGACGCGACCGGCAAGGTGCTCGCCAGCAACAGCGCCCAGCGCAAGAACGTCACGGACGCCGCCCTGGACTTCAAGGCGCCCGCCACCGGCACCTACTACGTGGTCGTGAAGGACGAGATGGGCGGCAACCCCTTCAACGCGTACTGGCTGGCCCTGACGCGCCTGACCGGCAGCGAGAGCGAACCGAACGGCAGCGGCAAGATCAACGGTGAGAAGTTCAGTGACCTGGACTTCACGGGCGCGAACGCCCTGAACATCGGCGAGGCGAAAGACGCCGCCATCAGCCCGACCGGTGACGTGGACGTGTACACCTTCACCGGCAAGGCCGGGCAGAACATCCTGGCAGACATCAACGCCGCCGAGAGCGGCAAGCCGGACGGCGTGATGTCGCTGTACCAGGCGGGCAACCCGGTCGCCCTCTCGGCGGTCGACGACACGAACACGCAGGATCCCACCGTGGAGTACGTGCTGCCCGCCGACGGCGTGTACTACCTGACGGTCGGCGCGTACACCAGCAGCACGCAGTCCAGTGCCGGCTCGTACCGCGTGAGTCTCGCCGCCCGCTGAGCACACCCCACCTGTTCCCGCGCCCCCCGGCCCCCCCGCCGGGGGGCGCTGCTGTCTCCCAGGGCGTCGTCCCGCGCCAGGGCGGCCGGGTCCAGGGGCGGCCGTGCACGGCGAGGGAACCTCTTCCCGGTCGGAACGGGAGGCCGCGACGCCGGATCACGTGACCGGCCGGATGGTGTTGTGCCTTTCAGGACGTTTTGCTGCGCGTGCAGGTGTTAGCCTGTCGTCATGACCACCAGCCCGGCCTCCCAGGAGCCAGTCTCGCCCCGCGACCTGCTGCTCAACCGCATCCAGAAAGACATCCCCATCGTGGAGCGCCCGTACCGGGTGCTGGGCGACGAGGTCGGCCTGAGTGAGGACGAGGTGCTGAGCATCCTGAGCAGCGTGAAGGCGGAAGGCGTGCTGCGGCAGGTGAGTGCCATCTTCGACACGCGCACCCTGGGGTACAAGAGCAGCCTGGTGGCCGCCGTGTACGACGAGGATCAGCTGGATGCGGGCGCCGAGACCGTGAACCTGCACCCGGGCGTGAGCCACAACTACCGGCGCAACCACAGTTTCAACCTGTGGTACACCATCGCCGTGCCGCCCGAGAGTGACCTGGAGGCGCACGTGCAGCGCCTGCACGACCTGAGCGGCGCGCGGCTCACGCGCCTGATGCCGACCCTGCACCTCTTCAAGATCGGGGTGGAGTTCGACATGACCGGCACCGAAGCCTGGAACGCGAAGTCCCGACCGCAGTACACCAGTGAACAGCGGAACATCGGGTACGCCGTGACGGACCTCGACCGGGCCTTCGTGGTGGAGTTCCAGAAGGACCTGCCCATCACGGCCGAACCGTACCGGGACGCGTGCGCGGCGCTGGGCCTGAGCATTCAGGAGGTCGCGGCGCACGCCGAGCGCATGAAGGCCGCCGGGGCGCTGCGGCGCGTGTCGGCCGTGTTCCGGCACCAGTCGGCGGGCTTCCGGTTCAACGCGATGGGCGTGTGGGCCGTCCCGCAGGAGGACGTGCAGCGCGTCGGGGCGGAAATGGCGGGCTTCAAGGCCGTGTCGCACTGCTACCTGCGGCCCACGTACCCGGAGTGGCCGTACACCATCTTCACCATGGTGCACGGGCGCAGCAAGGAGGAAGCCTTCGGGAAGATCCAGGCGATCGAGCAGGAAGTCGCGCCCGGCATCGCCTACGACATCCTGTACAGCACCAAGGAGTACAAGAAGGTCCGGCTGGAGTTCTACAAGCCGGAGTTCTACGACTGGGAGCGGCGCGAGCTGGGCACGGCCACGGAAGCTGCGGAGCCCGTCACGGCCTGAACCTGCTGGCCCGAGGCGGCCCTGTCCTGCCGACCCCACCCGGGGCCGTGCCGGGCGGGGCCGCCTCCCTTGTGGGGCGCGGGCGGCTGTGACCTGCTCAGGGACAGCTGCGGGCGCGAGATGACGCTCGCCTTTAGACAGAGCTGATTGCGGGCTGGGGTGTGCGGGGTACACTAAATCCCTATGAGCGTCCAAGACTTGTCGGTCAATACCATCCGTACGCTGTCCATCGATGGCGTGCAGCAGGCCAACAGTGGTCACCCCGGTGCGCCGCTCGGTGCCGCCCCGATGGCGTACACGCTGTGGCAGGACTTCCTGCGCCACAACCCCCGGAACCCCCACTGGCCCGGACGTGACCGCTTCGTGCTGTCTATCGGGCACGCCAGCATGCTGATCTACAGCCTGCTGCACCTGACCGGCTACGACCTCTCGCTGGACGAACTCAAGAACTTCCGGCAGTGGGGCAGCAAGACGCCCGGCCACCCGGAGTTCTTCCACACCGACGGCCTGGACGCCACCACCGGCCCGCTCGGGCAGGGCGTCGCGATGAGTGTCGGCATGGCGATGGCCGAGTCTCACCTCGCCGCGCGGTACAACCGCGAGGGCTTCAAGGTCTTCGACAACTTCACGTACAGCATCATGGGTGACGGCGACATGCAGGAAGGCATCAGCCATGAGGCCGCGTCCCTCGCCGGTCACCTGCAGCTCGGGAAGCTGATCTGGCTGTACGACGACAACGACGTGCAGCTCGACGCGGCCACCTCCAAGGCCTTCAGCGACCAGACCGCGCAGCGCTTCGAGAGTTACGGCTGGCAGGTGCTGGCCGTGCACGACGGCAACGACCGCGGCGCGATCCACGAGGCGATCCTCGACGCGCAGCGCGAGACGAGCAAGCCCACCCTGATCCGCGTGAAGACCGTCATCGGGTACGGTTCGCCCCGCGCGGGCAGCAGTAAGGCACACGGTGAGCCGCTCGGCGCGGAAGGCGTCGCGGAAACCAAGAAGCAGCTCGGCTGGGCGTACCCGGAGCCGTTCACGGTGCCGGAAGAAGTGGCGGCCCACATGGACGCCCGTGAACGCGGCGCCGCTCAGGAAGCCGAGTGGCAGGCCATGATGGACAGCTACCGCGCCGCGCACCCGGACCTGGCGAAGGAACTCGACGCGATGCTGGCCCGCGAACTGCCGCAGGACCTCGCGGACGAACTCCCGAGCTTCGAGGTGGGCAGCAAGGCCCTCGCGACGCGCGCCGCGAGCGCCAAGGTCATCAACGCCATCGCCGCGCACGTGCCCGCCCTGATGGGCGGCAGCGCCGACCTGAGCGGCAGCACCAAGACCACCATCGACAACGAGCCCGCCATGCAGGCGAGCGTCATGGCGGGCCGCAACGTGTACTTCGGCGTGCGCGAGTTCGGCATGAGCGCCGCCGCGAACGGCCTGAGCCTGTACGGCGCGCTGCGCCCCATGGTCGGCACCTTCCTGGTGTTCGCGGACTACCTGAAGCCCGCCCTGCGCCTCTCGGCGCTGCAGCACCAGCCGGTCATCTACGTGCTCACGCACGACAGTATCGGCTTGGGCGAGGACGGCCCCACGCACCAGCCGGTCGAGCAGCTCGCCATGCTGCGCGCCACCCCGAACACGTACGTCCTGCGTCCCGCCGACGCGAACGAGACGTCCGCCGCGTGGCACATGGCGCTGGAACGCAAGGACGGCCCGACCGCGCTGATCCTCAGCCGTCAGGACCTGCCGATCATGCCGCGCAACCACAGCGGCGTGAAGCGCGGCGCGTACGTCGTGCGTGACGCCGAGAACGCCCAGGTGATCCTGATCGCGTCGGGCAGCGAGGTGCACGTCGCGCTCGAAGCGGCCGACGCGCTGGCCGCCGAGGGCATCGGGGCGCGTGTCGTCAGCATGCCCGGCATGGAAGCGTTCCGCGCGCAGGACCGCGCGTACCAGGACAGCATCCTGACGCCCGGCGTGAAACGCGTCGCGATCGAGGCGGCCATGCCGCAGCCGTGGTACGAGTGGGTGGGCCTGGAAGGCGCCGTGATCGGCATGCCGGGCTTCGGTGCGTCCGCGCCCGCCAGCACCCTCTTCGAGAAGTTCGGCTTCACGGCCGCCAACGTCGTCAAGGTCGTCAAGGGCCTCCTCTGACGGACGGGGGCGCGCCCTGAGCGGCGGCGCCCCATCCCAGACCGCGCCGCCCACCGGGACTCCCGGGGGCGGCGCGCGCCTGTTCGCCCTTCCCGCCTGTCCCTGGTGCGGGGCTGTGATTGCCTGTATGCTCTCTGGAATATGGCGGCGGCAATGCTGGAGAGAGACATGACCACTGAAGAACACCAACCCCGGACCCCGCGCGGCCTGCTGATCGTGATGACCGGCGCGAGCGGCGTCGGCAAAGGCACCCTCCGCGAACGCTGGCTGAAAGACCAGGACGTCTTCTACTCCGTCAGCTGGACGACCCGGCAGGCCCGGCCCGGCGAACGCCAGGGCCTGGACTACCACTTCGTGAGCCCGGAAGAGTTCCAGCAGGTCGCGGCGCAGGACGGGTTCCTGGAGCACGCCGAGTTTGCCGGGAACCACTACGGCACGCCGCGCGGCCCCATCGAGGCGGCCCTCGCGGGCGGGCAGGACGTGATCCTGGAGATCGAGGTGAAGGGCGCCATGCAGGTCCGCCAGCACAGCCGCGAGGCGGTCCTGGTGTTCATCATGCCGCCCAGCATCACCGAACTGCGCCGCCGCCTCGAAGGGCGCGCGACCGAGAACCCCGAGCAGATCGAACGCCGCCTGAGCCGCGCGCACGAGGAGATCCTCGAAGCGCACGCCTTCGACTACGTCGTCATGAACGACGACCTCGACCGCGCCGTGACCGACATGCACGCCATCCAGCGCGCCGAACGCGCCCGTTCCGAACGGCTCTCCCCGCAGGAACTGCGGCGCATCGTCGAAAGCTGAGCCGAAGGTTGAGCTGAACGCTGAAACGCACGCTCCGGGCATGCGGGCGAGAGGGGCGGAAGGGACTTTCACAAGTTCCCTTCACGCCCCTCTCCCCTGTCACGGCCCGCCGCGCGCGACCCTGAAGGCATGACCGACCACACCCCCGACCAGACTGCAGCCACGCGCCCCGACCCCGCCGACACCACCCCCGCCGAGGGGCAGAGCCGCGACATTCCCGCCCAGGACCAGGGCAAGGACCAGGGCGTGGACACCGCCTACGACGCTCCGCCCGCCGAAGGGGCGCGCGACGACGACTGACGCTCCCCCACTCAACGCCGAGCGGCCCGCACAGGAACGGTCCGCACTCCTGCGCTGGATGCACGACCGCGTCACGGCCGAGTACGGCCCGAGGCCCCTCGTGCCGCGCCGCGAGGCGATGCATGAACTCGTCAGCACCATCCTGTCGCAGCGCACCGACTGGCGCAACGAGGACCTCGCGTACCGGGAACTCCGCACGCTCGGCGACTGGGACACCATCCGCGCCCTCCCGACCGAGACGGTCGCGCACGCCATCCGCGCCAGCACCTACCCGGAACAGAAAGCGCCACGCATTCAGGCGACCCTGAACGCCATTCTGGACGCGCGCGGCAGTTACGACCTCGACTTCCTCGCGGACCTCAGCCCGCAGGACGGCCTGAACTGGCTGACCGCCCTGCCCGGCGTGGGCGTCAAGACCGCCTCGCTCGTGCTGCTCTTCAACTACGCCAAGCCGGTCTTCCCGGTGGACACGCACGTACACCGTATCAGCACGCGCGTGGGCGCCATCCCGCGCATGGGGGAGGCGGCCGCGCACCGCGCCCTGCTTGCCCTGCTGCCGCCCGACCCGCCGCTGCTGTACGAACTGCACGTCAACCTGCTGCGCCACGGGCAGCGCGTGTGCCGCTTCAGCCGTCCCGCCTGCGGCGCCTGCGTGCTGCGGGAACGCTGCGACGCCTTCGCCGTTCACGGCAACGCCGTCCCGCCCTTCAAGGACTGAAGGCCCAGCACCGAACGGACGGACGAGGGCGGCCCCAGGTGATCCGGGGCCGCCCTCGTTCTGACTCCCGAATTGAACCCGCACACTCCGCGGGATTCAACCGGGATGCATCGCCTCAACACCGGACCTGCTGGTGCTCACTGCGCTCGGCTGAACTCTAGGAGTTCAATCCGAATGGGGCTCAGTCGTCCGCGCCGACCGCTTCGGGCTTCGCGGCGTTGGTGTGCGTCTCAGTGAGCAGCTGGCCGAGCATGGGATCCGGCTGGGCCTTGAGCGCGTCGATTTCCGCATCGACACCCTTCCCGAGGCGCTCGTCGATCTTGTAGAGGTGCGCGACGAAACGCTGGCGCACGAAGTCCGGCACGGTCGCGAGCGGACCGGCGAAGTTCTTGTGCAGGCGGTCCTGGCCGTCCCGGCCCATCAGTTCGTACAGCGCGGCAGGCTGGCCGTACAGGTCCTCGTCCGTCTCGGGGTAGCCGTAGCGGTCGGCGTTGCCGTCGATGCGCAGGGCAGGCTCGTCCGTCTGCGGGCCGGTTTCGGCGGGGCCGCCGAAGCTGTTCGGTTCGTACACGGGCGCGTCACCGAAGTTGCCGTCGAAGCGCGTCTGGCCGTCGCGGTGGTACGTGTTGACGGAGTTGACGGCCTTGTTGACGGGCAGCGCCGCGTAGTTGATGCCGATGCGGTAGCGGTGCGCGTCGGCGTAGCTCATGAGGCGTGCCTGCAGGACCTTGTCGGGGCTGGCGCCGAAGCCGCGCGGCATGTTGCTCGGCTCGAAGGCGGCCTGCTCGATCTCCGCGAAGTAGTTCTTGGGGTTCTCGTTCAGTTCGAACTCGCCGACCTCGATGAGGGGGTAGTCCTTGTGGCTGACGGTCTTGGTGAGGTCGAAGATGTTGGTGTGGTACGTCTCGGCGTCCTTCTCGGGGATGACCTGCACCGATACCTTCCACCTGGGGTACTCGCCGCGCTCGATGGCCTCGAAGAGGTCCTGCAGGTGGTAGTCGGGGTTCTCGGCCGCGATCTGCGCCGCCTGATCGCCGGTGAGGCCCTGCACGCCCTGCATGGTGTGGAAGTGCCACTTCACCCAGTAGCGTTCGCCCGCGTCGTTCCACAGGCTGTACGTGTGGCTGCCGTAGCCGTTCATGAAGCGGAAGCTGCGCGGAATGCCGCGGTCACCGAACATGTACATCACCTGGTGCAGCGCTTCGGGGCGCAGGCTCCAGTAGTCGAACTGCATGGTGTTGCTGCGGCGGCCCGTCTGCGGGTGGCGCTTCTGGCTGTGGATGAAGTCCTGGAATTTCAGGGGGTCGCGCACGAAGAAGATGGGGGTGTTGTTGCCCACCATGTCCCAGTTGCCGTCCTCGGTGTAGAACTTCAGGGAGAAGCCGCGCGGGTCGCGCACGGTGTCCGCGAAGCCGCGCTCGCCGGCCACGGTGCTGAAGCGGGCCAGCATGCGGCACTGTTTGCCGACTTCGCTGAAGAGTTTGGCGTTGGTGTACTTGCGGATGTCGCCCGTCACGGTGAAGGTGCCGTAGGCGCCGCCGCCCTTGGCGTGCACGACGCGTTCCGGGACGCGCTCGCGGTTGAAGTGCGCCATGCGTTCCAGCAGGTGGTGGTCCTGCAGCAGGACTGGGCCGCGCGGGCCGGCGCTCTGCGACTGCTGGTTGTTGGGGACGCTGTTGCCGGCCGCGTTGGTGAGGGTGCCCTGGGCGGGCCGGGCGGCCTGCATGTCCTGGGGTTCGGTCGGCTTGAAGCTCTTGTCTGCGCTCATGACGCCTCCTGTACGGTGCTGGGGTTCGGCTGGGTCGGGACGGTCCGGGGTCCGGTGCTGGCGTGCGTGAGGTGCGCGTCTGCACGGACCACCTTAATGGAAAGCATTCCTGATAACACGCCGATCAATTGTGAACTCCGCCCGAAAGTGAAGACACGGCCTCACCGCCCCCCAACCTCACCGACGCCGTCCTCATCGGAGCCGCGCACCTCGTCCGCCTCCAGGAACGCCGTCACCACCCGGTTCAGCACCCACCACCCCTGCGGCGTCGCCCGCACCCGCTCCCCCGCCCACTCCAGCAGCCCCAGCCGCACCTGCTCCTCCAGCACCGCCCCGTACCGCGCCCGCACGTCCACCCCGCTGCGCCGCGACACCAGATCCACATGCATCCCCTCCTGCAACCGCAACGCCATGAACACCGCGTCCGTCACCACGTCCTCCGGCCGCAACACCTCCACCTCCCCCGCCCCGCCCGCCAGCCACTCGTGCAGGTGCGGATTCGTCCGCCGGAACGGCAGGCCGCCCGCCCCCACCCCCGACACCGCCTCCAACGCCTCCAGATTCGGTGATGCGTCTCTGTTCGTTGGGGGCTGGTCGTCGGGGACGGCCCCTCCTCTTTCCAGATTCGGTGATGCGTCTCTGTTCGTTGGGGGCTGGTCGTCGGGGGCGGCCCCTCCTCTTCCCAGATTCGGTGACGCGTCTCTGTTCGTTGGAGGGTAATACCCCGCCCCGCCCGGTCCCAGCCCCAGGAAGTACTCGCCGGTCCAGTACGCGCGGTTGTGGCGGCTCTGCGCGGACGGACTGCGCGCGTAATTGCTGATCTCGTACCGCTCGAAGCCCGCCCCCGTCAGCAGCGCCTCCGTCAGCTCGAAGCCCTCCTGCTCGTCCTCCTCGCGCACCGTGACGCCCTGCCGCGCGAACGGCGTGCCCGGCTCGATCGTCAGGGTGTAGGCGCTCACGTGCTCCACGCCCAGCGCCACCAGCCCCGCCACGTCACTCGCGAGCGGCTGGCCCGTCACCGCCGTGATCAGGTCCCCGCTCACCCGGAACCCCGCGTCCCGCAGCTGCGTGACCGCGTCCCGCGCCACCTGCGCCGAATGCTGCCGCCCCAGGAACCGCAGCGTCGCGTCGTCCAGGCTCTGCACGCCCACCGACGCCCGGTCGAACCCCAGCGCGCGCCAGTGCTCGGCCCGCGCGGGCGTCACCGTGCCGGGATTCACCTCCAGCGTGTTCTCCAGCCGCCCCCACCCCAGGTGCCGCCGCACGGACCCCACCAGCGCATCCAGTTCCGCGTCCCGCAGGAAGGACGGCGTGCCGCCCCCCAGGTACACCGTGTCCAGCTGCACGTCGTACAGCGCGCCCAGCGTGCGGGCCTCCTCGTCCAGCCGCGTCAGGTACCGCGCCACCAGATCGCCGCGCCGCTCCAGCACGTGAAAATCACAGTACGGACAGATGGACGGGCAGAACGGCACATGGATGTACGCGTGCCGGATGATCCCGGCAGGCGCGGCGGCAGGAGAAACGGCGCTCACCCCGGGAGTCTACCCGCCCGCCCCGCACCCGAATGGAACGCACCCGAACGGAAGGCGCACCGGCAGGGCCGTGCCACATGCGCGGGCGGCCCGCGTGACGTACCCTGGAGGCATGACGGCCACCGCCGCCCCCGTCTTCCAGACCGGGGCCGACTACAGCACCAACACGGCCAACGCCCTGATTCACCTGTACCGCGCCGAGGTCGGCAAGATGACCGCGTACCGGCAGCGGCTCGACATGACCACCAACTGGGCGGTCGTGACGAGCGCGGGCCTCGCGAGCTTCGCGCTGGGCAACAGCGACAACAGTCACGCGACCTTCCTGTTCGCGATGTTCATGAATTACTTCTTCCTGCACCTCGAAGCGCGCCGCTTCCGGATCTTCGAGATCAGTGTGCACCGCGTGCGCATCATGGAGCGCTTCTTCTACCCGGCCATGCTGGGCGAGCACCCGGACCCACACTGGCATCAGCTGCTGCTCGCGGAACTCGCGCGGCCACGCAGTCCCATGACGCGCGCCGACTCGCTCGGCTGGCGGCTGCGGCGCAACTACCTGTGGATCTACGCCGCGATCCTGATGGCGTGGTTCGCGAAGCTGGACATCGGCCGCGCGAAGGAGGTGGCGCTCACGCCGCGCAGCCTGCTCGACATGGCGAGCATCGGGAACATTCCCGGCGGGCTGATCTTCGCGCTGGTGGTGGTGTTCTACGGGTACCTGATCCGGCTCGCGGTGCACGCCACGCGCGACTACCCGCTCGAAGAAGGCTGAGACGGACGCTGCAGGCCCGTGCTGCGAGGTGCGGGGCGGCTCGGCTCTATGCTGTGCGTATGCCTGTACCTCCACACGAGTTCCGTGAGACCCTGGGCCGCTTCGCGAGCGGCGTGACCATCGTGACGGCCGCGCACGACGGCGAGCGTCGCGGCATGACCGCGAGCGCCTTCGTGTCCGTGAGCCTCACGCCGCCCCTCATCCTGGTGAGCGTCGGGCAGACGGCCAGCATGCACGCGCGCCTGATGGACGTGGACCGTTTCGGGGTGAACGTGCTGAGCGTGCAGCAGAAGGCCCTCAGCGCGCACTTCGCGGGCCGTCCGGACGAGGGCCTGAGCGTCCCGTGGATGGATCACGAGGGTCTCCCCCTGATCGGCGGGGCGGTCGCGCAGCTCGTGTGCCGCAGGGTGGAGGCGCACGCGGCGGGCGACCACACGCTGTTCATCGGTGAGGTGGAGTACAGCCGCTACACGGACGACGACCCCCTGGTGTACTTCCGGGGCCAGTACCACGAGCTCGGCTGACCGCCCCGCCTGGCCTGCGGGTCAGGCGGGCGTGTCAGGGAGACGGTGACCGGCGAGGGCCGGGCCGCCGATCAGGGCGGGGAGGGCGTGGGCGGGCACGGCGCGTGACAGGTGGTAGCCCTGCACGCGGTCGCAGCCGAGGGCGCGCAGCAGGTCGAGTTGCGCGCCGCTCTCCACGCCCTCGGCGATCACTTCGAGGTTCAGGGTCCGGGCGAGGCTGAGGATCGCCTGCACCATGCGGCGGTCGCTGCCGACCTCGTGCACGAAGGACCGGTCGATCTTCAGTCGGTCCACCGGCAGGCGGCGCAGGGCGCTGAGGCTGGAGTACCCGGTGCCGAAGTCGTCGATGGAGAGGCGCACGCCGAGCGCCTGCAGGGCGTGCATCCGTTCGATCACGGCGAGCGGGTCGTTCATGAGGAGGCCCTCGGTGAGTTCCAGTTCCAGCCGTTCGGGCGGCAGGTTCGCGGCCAGCAGTGCGGCGCGCACGTCCTGCACGAAGTCCGGCCGTTCGAACTGCAGGGCGGAGACGTTCACGGCGACGCTGATGGGCGCGCGGCCACCCGGCAGGGCGGCCGCTTCCCGGCACGCCTGCTGCAGCACCCAGCGGCCCGCCGGGTGGATCAGGCCGCTCGTCTCCAGGGCGGGCAGGAACTGTTCGGGGCCGAGCAGGCCCCGTTCGGGGTGCTGCCAGCGCAGCAGGGCCTCCAGGCCCACCAGCGTCCCGGCATGCAGGTCGTAGATCGGCTGGTAGTGCAGCACGAACTCGTGCCGGTCGAGGGCCTGCTGCAGGTCGCCGTACGGGTACTCGCGCGCGCGCACGTAGCGGTGGTTCTGCATGTCGGTGCTGTAGACGCGGGCGGCGTTCTTGCCGCTGGCCTTGGCGTGGTACATGGCGGTGTCGGCGTGGCGGAGCAGGTCTTCGGGCGCGTGCCCGTCGCGCGGGAAGCACGCGAAGCCCAGGCTGGCGGACACGCGCACCTGCTCGCCGTCCAGCGCGAAGGGCCGTTCGAGGGTGGCCAGGAGGCGCGCGGCGAGGTCCGTCACGTCGTCCGGACGGGCCAGGTCCGTGAGGATGAGCGTGAACTCGTCGCCGCCCATGCGGGCCACGGTGTCGCCGGGCCGCAGTTCGGCCGTCACGCGCTCCGCGACGGCGCGCAGCAGCTGGTCGCCGACGTCGTGCCCGAGCGAGTCGTTGATGGCCTTGAAGTGGTCGAGGTCCAGGAACGCGACGGCGCCCGCGCGTCCGGTCGTGAGCGCCTGCCGCAGCCGGTCCTGGAACAGCGTGCGGTTCGGGAGGCCGGTCAGCGGGTCGTGCTGCGCCTGGTGCGCGAGTCGCGCTTCGGTCTGGCGGCGGTCGGTGATGTCGGTGAAGGACGACACGACCGCGAACGGCAGCGTCTCGTCGGGCCGCACGAGCAGGCGGGCGTTCACGGACAGCCACATGATCGGCTGCCGGGGCCGTGTGAGGCCCACCACGACGTTCGACTGCGGCTCGCCGCGGCGCAGGGCGACCATGGAGGGCAGGTCCTGCCGGTCGAGCGGCTGGCCGTGCGTGTCGAGCACCTCCCAGTCGGAGTCCGTCAGGCGGTGCCCGACGATGTCCGGGAGCGTCCCGCCGAACAGGTGCGCGGCGCGGGCGTTGAAGGACGTGAGTCGCCCCTCGGCGTCCTGCACCAGTACGCCCTCGTCCAGGCCGTCCAGCACGGTGCGCAGCCGGGCCTCGCTCTCGCGCAGGGAGCGTTCCAGGTGCTGCTGTTCGGTGATGTCGCGTCCTTCCGCGGCGATGTACGCGACGCGGCCTGCCGTGTCCAGCACGGGGCGGAGCGTGAGGTCCACCTCGCGCCGGTCGTGCGGGTCGCGGCCCAGCCCGATCCCGAACCTCACGGTGTCGCCCTGCCCGGCCAGCCGGACGGCTTCCTCCAGCCGGTGCGGGTCGAGCGGCACGTCGTCCGTGACGGGCTGCCACCACGGCAGCGTCCAGAAGCGCCGCCCGAGCGCCTCTCGGGCCGGGGTGAGCGTGGCACGCAGGGCGGCGTCGTTGACTTCCAGCAGCGTCCCGTCGCGGCTGAGCAGCGCCGTGAAGTGGAAGGCGTGCTGGAAGTGCAGGCCGAACCTCAGCAGGCGCTGCAGGGGCGCGTTCAGGCGGAACAGCAGCGGCAGCGCGAGCAGGAAGCCGAGCAGGCCCACTGCGAGCGCCGTGAGCTGCATGCGGCGGTACTGGGCGCGCACCTCGCCGTTGAAGTCGCTGGCGGGCGCATGCACGCCGACCAGCCAGCGCCGGCCGTGCCCGATGTCGAGGGGCTGCATCAGGCCGTAGTACGCCTCCTGTCCCACCCGGAAGGTCTGCAGGCCGGACGGTTCGCCCTGCTGGACGTTCAGGTACATCTGCTGGACGGGGCGGCCGAGGTTCATCAGGCGCGGCAGGTCGCGGGTGCTGTGCCCGAACACCGTCTCGATGCCGGGGTACGCGACGGCCAGGCCGCCCGCCGTGCCGATCACGGCCGCGCCGTGCGCGCTGAACGGCACGCGCGTCAGAAAGCCTGTCAGGGCGCTGAGGGCCACGTCGGTTCCCACGATGCCGCGCACGTGGCCCTGCACGTCCCGCAGGGCCACGGCGGCCGTGACGCCCGGAATCTGCTTCGCGAAGAACACGTAGGGGTCCGTCCACACGAGGGCCTGCGCGACGGCGGCGGCGCGGTACCAGGGCCGCACGCGGGGATCGTAGGTGTCGGCGGGGTCCACGTGGGCGCTGAGCTGCTGCTGCGTGCAGGTCCATTCGCTCAGGCGCACCTGTCGCCGTCCGCCGGTCAGGACGATGCGTTTGCCGTGCACGCGGTGGCCCGGGTCGCGGCCCATCAGCACGAAGCTGCCGTCGGGCCGCGCGAGGTAGATGTTCTCGACTTCCGGGGTGGTGCACAGCACGCTCAGGAATTCGCCTTCCAGGCGCGCGTCGTCGTTCAGGGGCAGCTGGCCGTACTGCAGGCGCGTGCGCGTCAGGTCGGCCGCCTGCACGGCGGGCGCGAGGTACCGGCGGGTGCTGTCGCTGGCACGCGCCACGAGGTCGTGCATGAGGGTGGCCGCGTTCGCCTGCACGATCTTCTCGGTGTGGCTGCGTTCGGACGCGAGCACCCCGATGATGGTGAGGCCCTGCACGACAAACAGCAGGGCAAGCAGCGAGAACCGCAGCAGCGCAGGCCGGAGCGGTCGGGAGGTGAGGGGGGAGTGGGAGGGCGGCGGCATGGAGGGGTACGGACCTGTACGGGTCCGGTCCAGGCGAGTGTAGGTGAAGGCGTCTGTCAGTCCACTGTCTGCGGACCTTCATCCTCGCGTTCACAGCGTTCACAGGTGGTGCGCGGCCGCCTCGAACGCCGCGCGGGGCCTGCTCCGGGCGTGGGCCAGGGACGGTCCGGCCACCGTCCGGGTCAGTACGCGAAGTACACGAGGTCGTCCGGCACGTCCTGAGGGAGGGCGCGGGCAGGTCCCTGCTGCAGGGTGTTCAGGAGGGCGTGCGCGTCCTGCAGCGCGGCCGTCCAGGCGTCCTCGCGGGACTCGCCGGGCGTGGGGGCGGGCAGCGGCAGGTCGAAGAGGTCCGGGACGGGCAGGTCCGCGTCGGCGGGGTGCGACCACGCGCCCGTGCGCCAGTCGAAGGTGTACATCGGCACGAATTTCTCTCCGTGTTCCGCCACGAACTCGATGGCGGTCAGCAGGTACTGCAGTTCGGCCGCGTCGGTCCACGGCGCGAAGTTCAGGCGTGTCCAGCCGGGCTTCAGGCCCTCCAGGTCCGAGAGGATGCACGTCTGGTAGCGCAGGCTCGTCTCGTCGCTGATGTCGAGGAGCGCGTGCCCGTACGGTCCGGCGCACGCGCAGCCGCCGCGCGCCTGAATGCCGAACAGGTCGTTCAGGAGCCGCACCGCGAGGCGCGGGTGCAGGTACCGGCCCGCCCCGGTCCGCACCAGGAAGGACAGCACCGACAGGCGCGGCGAGTCGAGGTTCCCGAGCAGGTGCAGGCGCGGATTGCCGCGCAGGCGCGCGATGGCCTGCGTGACGAGGGCGTGCTCGCGCTCCATGATGCGGGCGGGCGTGAGCGTCTCCTTGACGCGGAACGCGAGGGCCGTGCGAATCTTGCCGCGGATGGCGGGCGTGCCCGCGTCCTCGCGCGCCTCGATGTCGTCCACGAAGGCGTGCCCCTGGCGGCTCACGAAGCGGACCGTGCCGCCGCCCGCCGTGCTGGGCGTCACGAGGTGGTACAGGTGCTGCTGGAAGCACAGCAGGCCGGGCGTGCCGGGACCGCCCACGAACTTGTGCGGGCTGAGGAACACGGCGTCGTACCCGTCGGGACGGCCGGGCTTCATGTCGATCTGCACGTAGGGGCCGCTCGCGGCGAAGTCGAAGAAGGCGAGCGCGCCGTGCGCGTGCAGCATCCGCGCGACGCTGCGCGTGTCGGTCAGGAGGCCCGTCACGTTGCTGGCCGCGCTGAACGACCCGATGCGCGGGCGACCCAGGTACGCGGGGTCCTTGAGGGCTGACAGGAGCGCGTCCAGGTCCAGGTGCCCGCGCTCGCACAGCGGCAGTTCGACGACCTCGGCGAGCGATTCGCGCCAGCTGACCTCGTTGCTGTGGTGCTCGTACGGCCCGACGAACACCACGGGCCGCTGCTCGCGCGGCAGCGCCCCGAGGAGGCGGTCGCGGTGCTGGCTGGGGACGCTCAGGCCCAGGATGTCCTGCAGGCGGCGCACGGCGGCCGTGCTGCCGGACCCGCAGAACACGAGTTTGCAGGTGTCGTCCGCGCCGAGCTGCGACTTGATGTACTCGCTCGCCTGGTGCGCGAGGGCAGTCGTCTGCGCGCCGCTGCGGCTGTCCTCGGTGTGCGTGTTGGCGTACAGCGGCATGACGCGCTCGGTGAGGGTGTCCTCCACCCAGCGCAGCGCGCGGCCGGACGCGATGTAGTCGGCGTACACGAGGCGGCGCGTGCCGAACGGCGTGCGGATGGCGCTTCCCTCTCCGATGAGCTGGGCGCGCACCCAGGCGAAGGCGTCGGTGGTGGCGTTCAGGGCAGCGGTCATGCCTTCCACTGTACCTGCAGGCCGGGGGGCTTCATTGTTCCTTCAGACCCAGCGGCACGCAGGTTAGCCCGCGCAGACCTGGGGCCTACTGCGTCATGGTGACGCCGGACGCGCAGCCGAGCGCCGCTTCGGGCGCGGCGGGCCAACGGTCCCGGCCGTCCAGGAAGGCCTTCAGGCGCGCGTCGTTCACGCCCGCGAGCGGCAGTTGCGCGTTCCAGACGGTCGCCACGAGCGGCGTGCCCAGGCCGGGCACGGGGCTGAGCAGCACCTCGAGCGGCCTGACCTCCGGGTCGCCGGGCGCGGCGGAGCGGGCCAGCAGGGCCTGCAGTGCCTGCAGGTCGGCAGCGCTCAGGTCCGGGCGGTACGCGATCCACAGCGCGCCGCGCTCCAGGCTGTGCACCGCGTACTCGTCGTACACGGGCGCCGTGTAGTGCGCGCACTTCTGCCACATCGGGCTGTACGCGCCGCCCGCCGGGGGCGTCTGCGCGTACGCGATCCGGCCCTCCTGCTGCTGCCCGCCCGCGTACGCGTACGTCTGCAGGCCCTCGATGCCGGGCCGCGCGCACGCGCCGAGCGTCACGGCGAGCAGCGGCAGCAGCAGGAACACGCGGGAAGGGAGGAGGGACGGACGCAGCATGCCGGTCATGCTACCCCACCCGCCGGAAGCGGCCGTCCGCATCACGCGGGCGGGGCGCGCGGTGCGGTATCCGCAACATTTCGCGTCTGGTGGGCGTGATAGCTTCCGGCCATATGCCCGACCTGACCCATGCCCGCACGCTGGCCGACCTCCTCGCCCTGCCAGAGTATGCCGGTCGCGCACCCTTCGACGGCCTGAGCCGCCGGGTGCAGGACGAGGTTCGCGACAACCTGACCCGCAAGCTCCGCAGCGGCGAACCGCTGTTCCCCGGCGTGGTCGGCTACGACGACACCGTCATCCCGCAGCTCGTGAACGCGCTCCTCGCACGGCAGAACTTCATCCTGCTGGGCCTGCGCGGTCAGGCGAAGAGCCGCATCCTGCGCGCCATCACCGACCTGCTCGACGAGCACGTGCCGGCCATCGCGGGCAGCGAGATCAACGACGACCCCCTGAACCCCATCGGGGAGGAAGGCAAGCTGATGCTGGCCGCGCAGGGCACCGAACTGCCCATCCGCTGGATTCCCCGCGCGGACCGCTACGTCGAGAAGCTCGCCACGCCCGACGTGACGGTCGCGGACCTGATCGGGGACGTGGACCCCATCAAGGCCGCGCGGCTCGGGACGGCGCTCGGCGACGTGCGCAGCATGCACTTCGGACTGCTGCCGCGTGCGAACCGTGGCGTGTTCGCCGTGAACGAACTCGCGGACCTCTCCCCGAAGGTACAGGTGGCGCTCTTCAACATCCTTCAGGAAGGCGACGTGCAGATCAAGGGCTACCCGGTGCGCCTGGAATTGGACGTGATGCTGGTGTTCTCCGCGAACCCCGAGGACTACACGGCGCGCGGCAAGATCGTGACGCCGCTCAAGGACCGCATCGGGTCCGAGATCCGCACGCACTACCCGAGCACCGTCGAGCAGGGCATGGACATCACGCGGCAGGAGGCGTACCGCGCGCAGGGCGTGGTGACGCCGCCCTTCATCGCGGAGCTGATCGAGGAGATCGCGTTCCAGGCACGCGAGGACGGCCGCGTGGACAAGCTGAGCGGCGTGTCGCAGCGCCTCCCGATCTCGCTGATGGAACTGGCGGGCGCGAACGCCGAGGCGCGCAGCCTGCGCGGCGGCGAGGAGGTCAGCGTGGCGCGCGTCAGCGACGTGTACGCGGGCCTGCCCGCCATCACCGGCAAGCTGGAACTGGAGTACGAGGGCGAACTGAAGGGCGCCGACAGTGTCGCCCGCGACGTGATCCGCAAGGCGGCCGGGCAGGTGTACGCGCGCCGTCACGCGTCCCTCGACACCCGAACCCTGGAAAAGTGGTTCGAGGACGGGAACGTCTTCCGCCTCCCACAGGTGGGGAGCGCGCAGGCGGCCCTGCAGGCGGCACGCGTCGTGCCGGGCCTGGTGGAGCTGGCGGGCGAGGTGGCGCAGAGCAGCGACGACGCCGTGCGCGTCGCCGCCGCCGAGTTCGTGCTGGAAGGCCTGTACGGCCGCAAGAAGCTCAGCCGCGCCGAGGAGACGTACAGCGCGCCCGAGCCCGAAGTGCGGCGCGGCGGCAAGTGGAACTGAAGCAGGACGCCCGCCGGGAAGAACAGGACAGGTGAACAGGCAGGCCACGACCGTCACGTGCGGGGTGGCCTGCTCCGCTGTCGGCCCTGAGCTGGCGTTCTGGGCTGGCGGTCCTGACCGGCACGCCACACGCCTGCGGCAGACTGCCGCTGCCCACGCCTCCCCCGCCCTCCCCGTCAGGCTGTGGTGCGGCACCGGTCTTCTCGGCACACGGGCCTGTCAGAAAAGTGGCAGTGTGGAGCGTCCACACTGGAGGTGCATTCGGGTGGGTGCCGGGTGAGGCCCGGCTCAACGGTGGGTGGGGGCCGTTCTCAGGGCCAGGAGGTTGCGCACGCTATGCTGCTTCTGTTCGATATCTCGTCGTCCCGGACTGCAGGTCCGTACGGTTCAAGCTCCGGAAGCACCGTGACTTCCGGGGGGCGGACGCTCCGGCCCGGACGTGGAGGCACCCCTTGAAGTTTCACCCCATCGCCCTGCAACACGCTCCCCTCCTGCATCACCTGTACCTGCGCACCCCGGATTACTTCGCGCTGCTCGGCACGCGTCCCCCGTCGCTCGGCGAGGTGGAACGCGACGTGCAGACGGCCCTCTTCGACCCGCGCCGCTGCCTGGAACTCATCTACCCGGACGCGTCCGGTGACGCCGAACCGATCGGCAGCCTGGACTACAAGCTGGACTTCCCGGAGGCGGGCGACGTGACCATCAATCTGCTCCTCATCCGCGGGGACCTGCAGAGCAGCGGTCTCGGGCAGCAGGCGGTCCGGCACCTGGAGATGCGCCTGCAGACTGCACCGCATGCCAACACGGCCCGCGAGCTGCACGCGCCGCGCCTGCTGGCGAGCGTGCTGGGCGTCAACCCGCGCGCCGTGGCGTTCTGGCAGCGGCTGGGGTTCAGTTTCGCGACGGACGCGCGTCCCGTCATGACGTGGTACGCCAAGCCGCTCGGGCATTCGTCCGCGCCACTCGCCGCGACCAGCTGAAACGCCTGCCCGGCGTTTTCCCCCGCGGTCCGGCCCTCGCGGCGTGGGCCGCTATTGTGTGGGCATGATCGTCAAGTACGGCGGCAATGCCATGAAGAGCCCCGAGTTGCGCCGCGGGGTGGCGCGTGAACTGGCCGCGCTGCGGCGCGAGATGCCGGTCGTGGTCGTGCACGGCGGTGGTCCCGCCATCGAGCGGGAACTGCAGGCACGCGGCGCACGGAGCCGCTTCGTGGACGGACTGCGCGTCACGTCCCCGGACGTGATGGACATCGTCGAGATGGCGCTGTGCAAGCTGAACAAGGAACTCAGCCAGGACCTCGGGAACGCCGTCGGCCTGATGGGCCGCGACAGCGACCTGCTGCGCGGCACGCTGCTCGACCCGGTCCGGCTGGGCCGCGTGGGCGAGGTGCGGCACGTCAACACGGACCTGCTGCGCACGCTGCTCGGGGCGGGCATCACGCCCGTGGTCGGGTGTGTGGCCGTCGCGGACGACGGGGACGCCCTGAACGTGAACGCCGACACGGCCGCCGGGGCGGTGGCGGGCGCGATGGGTGAGGGCGTGCTGTTCCTGACGGACGTGGACGGCGTGTACCGGCAGTACCCGGACCCGCAGAGCCTCGCGCCGACCCTGACGCGCGCCGAGGTGCAGGGCGGCATCCGGGACGGCTGGATCGCGGGCGGCATGCTCCCGAAGGTCGGTGCGGCCCTCTCGGCGCTGGAGGCGGGCGCACCTTTCGCGATCATCGCGAGTGGCATGCGGCCCGGAACGGTCGAGGCGGCCGCGCGCGGTCAGGCGGGCACGCGCCTGCTGCCCTGACCCTGACGACTGGCGCGGCTCATACGGTGTTGAGCTGAACGTTTGGAGTTCAGCCGAGCGGAACGCGGAGCCGCCGCCCGGCCGCGAGGATCAACACCGTCTCATACGGTTTTGAGCTGAACTTGTAGAGTTCAGCCGAGCGAAGCGAGCACCAAAAAGTACGGTTTGGAGGAGATGGAAGGGATGTCGGTGCTGTTTCCGGCATCCCTGGAATCGGATCAAAACCGTATCAGCCGGTCTGCCGGGTGCTGGGGGCTTTCAGGTTGCGGTTGAGGACCGCAGGCTGCGTCATGAGGTTGCGGTCCTCGCTGCCGATCAGGCCGATGCTGAGGGCGACGTCGAGGGCGCGGACGCTGAGTCGGGCACCGGTGGCCCCCAGCCATTCCGGGCCGGTCAGCTGGTGCTCCATCCAGTGGCCGAGGTCCACGCCGTCCTGCGGGGTGCAGCGCAGGCCGTCTTCCTGGTAGGGGTGCGTGACGCCAGGGCTGAGGACGGTGGCGGCGCTGGCGTGGGCGGGGCTGGTGTGGATGGGCGTGAGGCGCAGCGCGAAGGCGGCCTGGCTGGGCAGGAGTTCTTCTCCGCGGCCGAACACGTCGAGGCGCCAGATGAGGCGCAGTGGCGCGGTGAGCGCCTCGGTCCAGGTGAGGGTGAGGGTGAGCGTCTGGGGGTGGCCGTAGCGGCCGTCGCTCATGACGTTCAGCCAGCCGTCCTCGAGAGCGACGGTGTAGCCCTGGTGAGAGCGGGCCTGCTGTTCCGGCACGGCGAGCCGCGGGGGTTCGCTGACGGTGCGCAGGGCGGGCCGGGCAGTCTTGCTGACGGTGCGGCGCAGAGGGCTGTCGTGCGGGAGGCGCGCGTTGTGGCGGGCGAGGAGTTCGGCGGCCTGTTCGGTCAGTCCGGCGCGGTCGGCGTAGTAGGAGGCGAGGCCCGGTTCGTGGTCCGCGAGGACCAGGGCGAGTCGGCGGCGCACGTCCTGCCGGATGAGCTGTGGGAGCTGTCCGGCGAGCGTGACGCGCAGCGCTTCCTGCCGGAACATGTACTGCGTGCCGGTGTCGGGCGCGACGCGGACGGGCGTGAGGTACGGGAGGTGCAGGCCCAGGCCGGGGTCCGTTTCGAGCAGGATCTGCCGTTCGAGGGCGTCGCACAGCACGCGGTCCACTTCGCGCTGCTCGCTGATCCCGAGGACGGCGCGGGCGGTGCGGCGGTCGAAGGTCCCGTTGATGACGCTCAGGCGGCTCATGGCGTCGCGCAGGTCGTCGCTCCACCCTTCGGGTTCGCTGCGGAGCGTGTCGCGCACGGCCTGCGGGAGGGTGGTGCTGCCGAGGTCCACGCCGCCCAGGTCGGCTGCGCCGAGCGTACCGGTGTCGGGCAGGGCCTTGAAGAGGCTCAGGAGGTGCAGGGGGTTGCCTTCGCTGCGCTGCACGAGGCGTGACGCGAGCGGCTGGAGGCGCTGCGCCTCCTCTTCGGGGTAGCGTTCATGCAGGGCGGCCTGGACGGCACCGAGCGTGACGGGCGGCAGATGGACACTGCGGACGCCGGGCAGGCGGCGCATGAGGGTGCGCGTGACCGGCTGCCGGTCCGGTTCCTCGCGGCTGAGCAGCAGGTACAGGCGGGCCGTGTCGCTCGGCATCTGACGCACGAGTTCGAGCAGGGCGGGCAGTTCGGCGGGCGCGGCGTGCACCTCCTCGATGAGGAGCAGCAGGGGCCGCTCGATCTGCGCGAGGGCCACGGCGACCTTGACCATGTCTTCTTCGAGCGCGCCGGGCTGCAGCAGCACCTGCCGCAGAATGGCGCTCTGGTCCGGTCCGGCGAGGCGCAGCAGGGCCTGCGCGAGCGCGGCGAGGAGCAGGCGGCCGGAGCGAGCGGCGGCGAGATGCACCACCTGCCAGTCGGGGGCGGCGCTCTGCGCGAGGCGTTCGGCGAGGTACGTCTTGCCGCTGCCGGGCGGGCCGTGCAGCAGCACGAACGCGGCGCCACCTGCCATGAACAGGTCCCGCAGGGCGCTCTCCTCGGCAGGACGCGTGAAGTGCAGGGGCGTGGCTGGAGCCGTGCCCGCGGCGGGCCGGGCGGGCGTGTCCGGGCGGCCCGCCACCGGCCGCTGGGCGGGCCGCACCATGGACGGCTGGGCCTGGGGAGCGTGTGCGGCAAGGACGGGAGCCGTGCCGCCAGGCACGGCATGGTCCGGCACGGCACGCACGAGGGGCCGCGCCTCGCTGATCAGGGTCTCGGTGAGCAGCTCGGCGGGGTCGGTGAAGCCGACCGCTTCGGCGCGCGACGAGATGAGACGCGTCGCCCACTCCTGCCCGGAGCGCGCGTAGTGCGCGTACACGCGCGCCAGGGTACTCTCCACCTGCTCGCACAGCATCCAGCGCTGCTGCTCCACCCACACCTGGAAGGCGGTGCTGCCCAGGTCCTCCAGGCCGCACAGCGGCAGGCCCCGCAGGGTGGAGAGCCAGGTGGACAGTTCCGTCTGGGTCATCTCCTGTTCCTGCGCGGCCTGCCACGTGCCGATGTCGGTGCCGATGCTCTCCAGGTACAGCAGCTGACGGCTGGCCGGGAAGATGTTCAGACCAGCCGAGCGGATGCGGGCCAGTTCGACGCGCAGGTTGGTACGCGCCTCGGCGGTGTTCCAGAGCAGGTCCGCGAGGCGTTCACGGTGCTGCGGGAGCTTCTCGGCGGCCAGGTAGGCGATGAGGGCGACGGCCTTGGCCGACAGGGGGACCGGCTGGCCGTTCTGAGTGACGTGCGCATGACCCAACAGATGAACGGTGAGCACCGGGGGACCTCCAACAAGACACCAATAAGAACGAAAGGCGTACAACAACGGGAGCGATGATAGATGTAATGGTGACTGCCTGAGTCTGCAGATGACCGAGACGCCAGGAGCGACGAACCCTTCGGGAATGACGACAGAGAGGGAGAGTCCGAATTACAGCCATGATAAAGCAATGGGAACCGTGCCGCTGAGAATCACATTGCAATCTCATCTGCGTTCATTCCCGTGAATCGCTCGCCCCGACGCTGTCCACGACACCTTCACGCCGTGGTCCCTGCGGGGCGCCCGGCCGTCCGTCCGGACCACGTGCCCGGCCGGGGCCCGTAGATTTACCTTTCGTTTGCGCTCTCTGGCCTATGTTCGGAAGCAGCGGGAAGGTGAGACACAGCAGGTGCGCGAACGACACCGGCCGGGGGGCCGAAAACCGCACCTGAATTCCGTCCGTACGTGAGAACGGTCCTCTGCGAGCCGGTTCCCGCGCGGATTTGACAGGGGGATGCAATGGCACAGTCGGGATCGCTCAACGTGACAGTCGTGGGAACAGGGTATGTGGGACTGGGTACGGCCGTCATGCTGGCCTACCTGGGCCATTCGGTCACCGGTCTGGATATCGATCAGGAGAAGGTGGACATGCTCTCCCGAGGCGAACTGCCGATCTACGAGCCGGGCCTGGACCGGATGCTGATCGAGAGTCGCGAACGCATCCACTGGACGACCGACTACGGGTCGGCCATCCCACAGGCGGACGTCATCTTCATCTGCGTCGGCACGCCGTCCAACGTGGACGGTTCGCCCAACCTGCGGTACGTGTCCCAGGCCGCGCAGAGCGTCGCCGAGAACCTGAACGGCAAGACGCAGGTGATCGTGAACAAGAGCACCGTGCCGGTCGGGACGGGCGACTGGGTGACGCGCATCATCGAGGATCACGCGCGCTCGTATCACGCCAACCGCTACCTGGTGGTCAGCAATCCGGAGTTCCTTCGCGAGGGCACGGCCCTGTTCGACAGCCTGTACCCGGACCGGATCGTGCTCGGCAGCGACAATCAGGAAGGCATCGACCGCATGCGCGCCCTGTACGCGCCGCTGCTGGAGCAGGATTTCGAGGCGCCCGCGTACGTGCCGCGTCCCGCGGGGTACGTGCGCCCTGAACTGATCACGACGGCCCTCAGCAGCGCCGAGATGATCAAGTACGCCGCGAACGCCTTCCTGGCCCTCAAGATCAGCTTCGCGAACGAGATCGCGGGCCTGTGCGAGCGGGTCGGAGCGGACATCAGCGAGGTCACGCGCGGCATCGGCAGTGACCAGCGGATCGGGCCGCGCTTCCTGTCGGCCGGGGCCGGTTGGGGCGGAAGCTGCTTCGGAAAGGATACGGCGGCCCTCATCAGCACCGGGCAGGAGTACGGGTACACCATGCCGATCCTGCAGGCCACCATCGACGTCAACACCCGGCAGCGTTCCCTGATCATCACGAAACTGCAGGGCCACCTGCACCGCCTGAAAGGCAAGCGGGTCGCGGTGCTCGGCATGGCGTACAAGCCGAACACGGACGACCTGCGAGACGCGCCCGCCCACGACACGATCGCCCGCCTGAATGAGCTGGGCGCGACCGTGGTGGCGCACGACCCGATCGCCATGCCGCGCGCCCGGCGCGAGTGGACGCACCTGCGGTATCAGGAGGCGGGCAGCGTCGAGGACGCCCTGCGTGGCGCGGACGCGGTCATCATCACCACCGAGTGGGAAGAGTACTGCCGTCTGGACTGGGACCGTGCGCTGCAGGGCATGCGGCAGCGCCTCGTGATCGACACCCGTAACATCCTCACGCGCAGGCCAGAGGGCGTCACGCTCGAACAGATCGGGAAGCGGCAGCCCACGCCGGTCGTCCCGCAGTTCGACGGAGTCGCCTTCGAGGACGGCGTGGTGGTCGCCGCACCTCGCAACGACACCCTGCCACTCGCGTAGGCCGGAGCGCGTTTCCCTGCTTTTACCTCCTTGAAACGGTGGTTGCGTCTCGCGTCCTGCCCCCGTTCGGGGGTGGGGCGCCGCCTCGTTTGTGGCGCGGGCGGGGGCGGGGGTTTGTTAGCCTGAACGGATGACGCCCGCGCACGATCCAGAACTGCTGGCCCTGCTGACACTGCGATTCACGCCGGGCCTCGGGCCACGCCGGGTGGAGGCCCTCCGGCGGCACTGCGGGTCGGCGTCGGCGGTCCTCGCGGCGCCGGTGACGGACCTGCGGGAGGTGCCGGGCCTCGACCGGAAATCGCTGGCGGCCATCGGGACGCCGGAACCGCAGCGGCGGGCGCTGCAGGAGGTGCGGAGTGCGGCGGCGTTCGGCGCGACGCTGCTCGGCCGGGGCCTGGAGGGGTACCCGGGGGCACTGGAGGCGCTGGACGATCCGCCCACGGTCCTGTGGGTGCGCGGCACGCTGCCGCCGCTGGAGGTGGTGCCGCGCGCGATCGGGGTGGTGGGGACGCGCAAGGCGAGCACATACGCCCTGAATCTCGCGGCGCGCGTGAGTGCGGACCTGGCGCGGGCGGACGTGGTGGTGGTGTCGGGTCTGGCGCGCGGGATCGACACGGCGTCGCACCGGGCGGCGGTGGACGCGGGCGGCGTGAGTGTCGGCATCCTGGGGAGCGGGCTGGATCAGCTGTACCCGCCGGAGAACCGGGAGCTGGCGGCGCGGCTGGTGGTGCTGAGCGAGTACCCGCTGGGGACGCGGCCCGCCGCGCATAACTTCCCGATGCGCAACCGGCTGATCGCGGCGCTGAGTGCCGGGAGCCTGATCGTGGAGGGCGAGCCGACGAGTGGCGCGATGATCACGGCGACGCACGCGCTGGAGTGCGGGCGGACGGTGTTCGCGGTGCCGGGCCGCGCGACGGACCCGCTCGCGAGTGGCCCGCACCGTCTGCTGCGGGACGGGGCGGTGCTGACGGAGTCGGCGGAGGACATCCTGCAGGAGCTCGGCTGGGCGGGCGCACCGGTCGGCGTGCCGGATCTGTCGCCGGAGCAGGAGCGGGTGTGGACGCTGCTGGCAGAACCGGCGACGCTGGATGACCTGCACGCGCGCTGCGGTCTGCGGCTGGACGAGCTGCAGATGACGCTGATGATGCTTCAGCTGGGCGGGCACGTGGACGACGTGGGGGGCCGGTACCTGCGCCGCTGAGGCGCGGGCAGGCGGGAGCGTCAGTGGTTGTTCACCGGCGGGCGTGCGGGTCAGGCGAGGTGTTCGGGCGTGAAGTCCTTCTCGATGCGCAGGCGCAGGTCGCCGCCGAACGCTTCGAGGCTCACGCCTTCCTGCAGGGGGTCGAGGAGCGTGGCGAGGTCGTCGGCGAGGCCCACCGTCAGGTCGCTGCCGTCGGCGGTGACGCCGTGCCGGGCGGGGTCGAGGCGCAGGCCCCAGCCGCCGCCGGGCCAGCTGAGGCGCTGCTCAAGCGGCTGGCGACGCAGCAGCATGTCGGTTTCGAGGTCGTCGAGGCGCACGCGGATGCTGCGGCCCGTGAATCGGATCTTCATGCCTGGAGTGTAGTCCAGGGTACGGGCGGCGGGTGGCGGGCCGGGTGTCTGAAGTTCCGCTTAACGTACGCTCTCACCGGCGGGGCGGGACGTGCCTTAGGCTGAGTGGAGTCCCATTCAAAACCGGAGGTTTCACATGAAGAAGCTGCTTTCGCTCCCCTTCCTCGGCCTGCTCGCTCTGGCGTCCTGCAATCAGGTCGTGACGGGAGACAGCAAGGCCTACATGTTCACGGCACAGACACAGGTCGGGTACAGCACGCAGGCGGGCACGGCGACGCGCCTGTCCCTCAGCACCGGCGACACGGCCACCACCCTGAACGCGACGGGCCTGAAGCCCAGCACGGCGTACGTGGCGCACTATCACGCGGCAGGCGCGGACACCAGCAAAGGCGTGTGCGCTTCGAACGGGAGCATCGTGGACGGTATGATCGGCGGGATGACCTTCAACAGCGACGCGAACGGCGCGCTGACCATCAAGGGGCTGAACACCACGTCGGCTCTCGCGACCGCGAAGTACATCAACATCCACGAGGCGGCGGCGCTGGCCGTGGTGCCGCTCTGCGCGGACCTGACCAAGTAACCCGGGCCCGTGAGGGCCGACAGGAGCGGTGGCCGCAGAAGATCGTTCTGCGGCCACCGCTTTTGGATTGGTCGTGCGGTTGGAAAGGGTTCCGGTCAGGCGATCAGGCCGAGGGTGCGGGCGCGGCTGACGGCCTGCGTGCGGTCGCCAGCATCGAGCTTGGTGTACAGGCGCGCGAGGTGGTCCTTGATGGTGTCGGGGCTGACGCCGAGGCTGCGGGCGATCTCCTTGTTGCTGTACCCCTGCGCGAGCAACGGGAGCACGTCGGACTCGCGCGGCGTGAGGCGCGGCACGACCACGTTCGGCAGGCGGTTGATCTCGGGGCGCGCCATGATCTCGCGCAGCTGCCGGGCGAGTTCCTCGGGCGGCGTTTCCTTGCTGAGGTAGCCGCGCGCGCCTGCGTCACGGGCGGCCTGCACGATGGCCGGTTCGGAGAAGGTCGTGATCAGCACGCTGAGGACCTGCGGGGCCTCGCGTTTCAGGCGGGCGCAGACCTCGATGCCGGTCAGGCCGGGCATCTTGACGTCGAGGAGGGCGGCGTCCGGCTGGTGGCGCAGGCAGGCGTCCAGGGCGGCCTGGCCGTCGCTGGCCTGCGCGAGCACCTCGAAGCCCTGGTCGCGGAGGGCGTAGCCCAGGCCCATCAGAAACAGCGGGTGGTCGTCGGCAATGACAAGTTTCACGGTTGAACCTCCAGTACGGGGAGAGCGTTCGGCTCGGTCGGGGCGAGGGGTGCGGCGGGTGGGGCGGTGTCCGGCACGGGACCGGCGACGGCGGCTGGGGAAGGTCGGGTGAGGTGCACGGTCATGACGCTCCAGGACGTCTCGCGGTGGAAGTGCAGGTGGCCGCCGTGCGCTTCGGCGATGCGGCGCACGATGTACAGGCCAAGTCCGGCGGTCCCGGCCGTGTACTTCTGACCGGCGATCTCGACGGGTTGCGCGTTGAAGGGCTGCGCGAGGCTCTCGATGCTGCTGCCCTCGGCGAGGCCGGGGCCGTCGTCGCGGACCTCCAGGCCCTCCGGCGTGACGCGCAGTTCCACGTGGCTGTGGGCGTAGCGCAGGGCGTTGTCGGTGAGGTTCGCGGCGGCGCGTTCCAGCACGGCGGCGTCCACCACCGCTTCGCCTTCGCCACTGACCGTGAGGCGAACGCCGGGCCGGTCGCGTCCCTGGATGGCGCGGGCCGCGACGCGTTCCAGCAGGGCGCGCAGGTCGGTGGGGGCGGGCGTGAGGGTCACGTCCTCACGCTCGAAGCGGTGTGCGTCGGCCATCTGCTGCACGAGGCCCAGCAGGCGGGCGTTCTCGGCGAGCAGGTGCTCGCCGAGCGCCGTGCGTTCCGCGTCGGGGAGGGGGCGGCTGGAGAGCGTACGGATCAGGTGGCCGGTCGCGACGAGCGGCGTCTTGAGGTCGTGCACCAGCGTGGCCATGAACGCGCCGCGGCGTTCCTGCTCGGTGCCGAGTCGGCCGAGCAGACCGGAGAAGGCGCCGCGCAGGGCGATCACCTCGTCCGGGTCGGTTTCGCCTTTGCCGGTGGCGCCGGTGGGGCTGAACTCACCGCGCGCCAGTTCGCCGGTCAGGCGGCTGAGGGGCCGCAGGAGCGCGCCGGACAGCACCCAGCCCATCAGGGCGCTGAGCAGCGCGACCAGTGCGAGCCACACGCCCAGCGGGAGGGCGTCGCCGCCCACCAATCCCAGTTCGCGGCCCGCACCGAGCGTCAGGATGGCGTTGGGTGTGAAGGCCAGCAGGAAGATGACGAGCGTGAACTGGAAACGCAGGGTATTCAATCGACCTGGTCGCCGGTTGTGTGCTATATGCGGTCGCTCGTTCATCTGCTGCGAGTGTAGGGGGGAGGGTCTGACAGAACTCATACGGTCTTTCATCCGCAACTCTGAGCACCCTCACCGGAAGGAGGAGTTAGGTTTTTGTCGTCCCGCAGGGTATTTCTGGTGTTTCGGCAGGTCAAGAGCAGGATGTCCGAGGGCCGTGAATCTGTCCAGACGGACACCTGTGACCTTCATGTTCGGCCGCCATTCTCATGCACCGGGGAGTCTCAAGGTGACTCAAGCGACTGCTCATCCAGCCGTGACCCGGCCCACTATCCTGAACGCGTCTGTCAGTGCCGCCCGCCACGACCATCGGGGACGTGGCGTGACGCCCGGCCCAGGACTCAGGGGCAGACGGAGGTCCACATGTTCAGCAACGATCTGCATCAGAAAATGGTGGCCGGCGCCCGCGATCTCGACGGTGACGGCGTCATCAGCCCGCAGGAGGCCGCCGCGTACATTCAGGACTACATCCGGACCGCGCCCGCCGAAGAACGCACGCAGCTGCTGCAGGAGTACTTCTCCGGCCTGACGCCCGACCAGAAGTCCGCGCTCGGCACGGCCCTCGTGCAGAGCCCCGCGACGCCCGTCACGCAGGTGAACGCGCACGACGACCACGACCTGGTGCACGCGTACACGCAGAGCGCGCAGGCGCCCGCGCAGGACGGCCGCAGCCCGCTGGAGGCGGCGTTCGCGCAGGGCGGCGTGCTCGGCAATCCGCTCGTCAAGGCGGGCCTGGTGGGCCTGGCCGGCATCATCGGCAGTCGCCTGCTGCGTCACTGATACGGATTCCGGCTGAATCCCGCAGCGTTCGCGGGTTCGGTCCGAAAGGGAGCACTCCGTGTTCCGGCACCCAGACAAGGCTCTCCCCTGCCCCGCCCCGACCGTGCGTCCGGGCGGGGCGCCGTTTGGCCGAAAGGCGGCGCGGCACACCATCCGCAGGGCCGTGTGGCGGGCAGGGCGGGACCGCAGCGCCCTGGGGCGGCGCTACACTGTCCGGCGTGCCCCAGCCAGACCTGATCGCCCTGCTCATCCGTATCGCCCAGACGCCCGCGCCCACCTTCGAGGAGGGGGCCCGCGCGCGACTGATCGCGGACCTGTGGGCCGAGAGCGGTCATCCGGTCACGCTGGACGACGCCGGGAACGTCGTCGTGCGGCTCGGCCCGGCGCGTGGGCAGGCGCTCGCGCTCGCGTCTCACCTCGATACGGTCTTCTCGGCGGACACGGATGTCCGCGTGCGGCAGGAGGGCCACCGCCTGATCGGGCCGGGCGTGGGCGACAACAGCGCCAGCCTGACCGTCATGACAGCCTTCCTGCAGGGCCTGGACGTGCAGACGCTGCGCCGCCCGCTGTGGCTGGTCGCGAACGTCGGTGAGGAAGGTCTGGGCGACCTGAAAGGCGCCAAGCACCTGCTGAACGCGCACGCGAGCGAACTGGCGGCCTTCGTCGCGGTGGACGGGTACCTGGGCGTGGCCGTCACGCGCGCGGTCGGCGTGCGCCGTTACCGGGTGCGGTTCACTGGGCCCGGCGGTCACTCGTGGGGGGATCAGACGCCGAGTGCCCTGCATGCGCTGGGCCTCGCCATCACTGCGCTGTACAGCCTGCCGCTGCCGCTGCACCCGCGCACGACGCTGAACGTCGGGCACGCGAGCGGCGGGACGAGCGTGAACAGCATCGCGGGCAGCGCCGAACTGCTGCTCGACCTGCGCTCCCTGGACGCCGGGCACCTGAGCAGCCTCGACAGCCGTGCCCGACACGCCCTGGAGGGCGCGGCGCGGCAGGCGGGCGTGCAGGTGACGCTGGACCTCGTGGGGGACCGGCCGGGCGGCGACCTGAACGCCGAGGCGCTTCTCGCGATGGCGCGGCGCGCGGCGCTCCCGTCCGGGCTGGACATCCGCAGCGCCGCGAGCAGCACCGACGCGAACGCGGCCGTGCCGCACAACCTGCCGGCCATCGCACTCGGCGTGTACCGGGGCGGGCACGCGCACCGCGAGGACGAGTGGGTACAGACAGAAAGCCTGGAGGTCGGGCTGGGCGTGCTGCGCCGCTTCGTGGACGCGTACCAGCGGCAACCGCTCGCCTGAACCGGCGCACCGCTCCGACATGCCGACCGTGAATTCCGGGCGGCCGCGCCTGCTACCCTGACGCTCATGACGAATCAGCAGACAGCAGTCCCCGCCGCGCGGCGCTGGGACGTGGTGGTGCTCGGTGGCGGCGACCCCGGCGATCCCTTCGCGGCGGCGCACGGCGTGGCCGTCAAACCGCTCGTGCCGGTCGCGGGCGCTCCCATGGCCCTGCACGTCCTGCGTGCCCTGCGCGCCTGCCCGGAGGTGGGCCGCGTCGCGTACGTGGGGCCCGTCCCGCCGGGCGCAGAAGCGCTCGTGGACCTGCGCGTCACGGATCACGGCTCGCTGCTCGGGAACGTGGACGTGGGCGTGAATGCCCTGCGCCTCCCGGAACGCGAGCGGGTTCCGGGACAGCCGGAGCGCGTGATGGTCATGACGGCCGACATTCCGATGGTGACGCCCGCCATGCTGAGCGACCTGCTCGCGGCCGCCCCGGATGCGGGCCTGGTGTACCCGGTGGTGCGGCGCGAGGCGTGCGAGGCGGCCTACCCGGGCGTACGCCGAACGTACGCGCGCCTGAAGGACGGGACCTTCACGGGCGGGAATCTGTTCCTGCTGGACGCGTCGCTGGTCGGGCAGTTCCTGCCGCGCCTGCGGGAGGTGCTCGCGGCGCGCAAGCAGCCGCTGAAGCTCGCCGCGCTGATCGGCTGGCCCGTGCTGCTGAAGCTGCTGACGGGCCGCCTGGCCATCCACGAGCTGGAGGAGCGCGTGAGCGGCATCCTGGGCGTGCAGGCGCGCGCCCTCGTGACACCGCACGCGGCGATCGGGACGGATGTGGACAAGGACGCGGACCTCGACCTCGCCCAGACCGCCCTCGGCCAGGGCTGACTGGGGTGCAGGACCGCGCGCCCGCACAGCCCCAATCAAGGGTCGTGCGGGCGCGCGGTACGTTCCGGGCGGCGTGGTCTGGGCATGAAAAACCCCCCACCGGTGAGGGTGGGGGGTGGGGATGGAGCGGGAGACGCGATTCGAACGCGCGACATCTACCTTGGCAAGGTAGTGCTCTACCAGCTGAGCTACTCCCGCAATGAAAAAACCCCCGCGCCGACCTACT